>NZ_JBMFGY010000019.1:0-40701 GCF_049977125.1 Acidiphilium sp.
AGCTAGAGCGTTAAGCTGAAAGCATAACGCTCTAGCCGGCAGCGCTTCGGCTAAGCCGTCAGCCGTTTGGCGAAGACGTTGCGCCCCCGGATATCCACGAAATCGAGCTGAATGTCCTGTGCGGTGAGGCTGACGGCGAGGAAGCCGTGATCGCCCGAGCAATAGCCCGCGCGGCTCGGCGGGCCGGGCTGGTAGGTGTGCGAGCCCGCGCCGGTGGTGAGGTAAGCGGTGCCGGTCATTTCGACATATTGCATCGAGTGGTCATGGCCGTTGATGTAGAGCGGGACATGATGGCGACGCAGGATCGGCTCGAACGCGGCGATCATGTCCGGCTGGTCATGCCCGTGGCCACCGAGGGCGGTGTAGAGCGGGTGATGGCCGATCACGATTTTCCAGCGGGCGGTCGAGGCGGTCAAGGCGGCATCGAGCCAGGCGCGCTGGGCGTGCGGATTCTGGCCGGCGGTGTTGGTGATGGTGCCGGCGTATTTGCGGATGAAGGGCGAGGTATCGAGGTAGAAAATCTCGGCCCCGCCACCGGGGGCCGCGATGGTGCGGGTGTAATAGCGCGCCGGCAATTGCCAGCGGTGCGACAGCCTCGTGTAGTCGATCTGTGCCTCGACATTGCCGCGATAATCGTGATTGCCAAGGATGACATGCCAGGGCCGGTGCAGCGCGGCCTCGGCGTAAACATCCTCGAAACTGGTCTTGAACTGCGGATCATGAATACTGGTGACGCCGGATTCATAGAAATTATCGCCGGCCGAAACGATGAACGCCGGGTTGGACGCAACGGCGGCGGCGGCCATCGCCCGGCCGACCGCGCGCTGGTGGTGCATGCCGTCGCGCCCCCAGTCACCGATCACGAAAAAACGGAGGCCGGGTTCGGCGGCGCGCGCCGGGACGGTGGCGAGCAGCGAAACGGCGCCGAGTTCGGCACCCGATTCGAGAAAGCGGCGGCGGGAGAGGCTCATGAGGCGTCCTTGGTCGGTTCGGCGGCTGCCATACCCCGACCAGGGACGCTTGTCATATGACAGTTCGGCGTCAGCCCGCGAGTTTCGCCGCGATGGCGGCAACATGCCTTCCCTGCGCGCGCGCGATGGCGAGTTCATTGGCGCTCGGCATGCGCGAGCCGTCGCTGTTCGACATCGTGGTGGCGCCATAGGGGGTGCCGCCGGTGATTTCAGTCATGTTGGTCAGTTCGGGGTTGGAATAGGGCACCCCGACCACGACCATGCCGTGATGGAACAGCGTGGTGTGGAACGAGGTGATGGTGGTTTCCTGGCCACCATGCTGGGTGCCGGTGCTCACGAACACCGAGCCGATTTTACCGATCAGCGCCCCCTTGGCCCAGAGCCCGCCGGTCTGATCGAGAAAATTGCGCATCTGGCCGCACATGTTGCCGAACCGCGTGGGGGTGCCGAAAATGATCGCATCGTAATCGGCGAGTTCGCCAGGGGTTGCGATCGGCGCGGCTTGCTCGGTCTTGGCATGGATCGACGCGGCGACATCGGGCGGCATGGTCTCCGGCACGCGCTTGACCGTCACCGTCGCGCCGGCGGCGGTGGCGCCTTCGGCGACGGCATTGGCCATGGTTTCGACATGACCCCAGGTGCTGTAATAAAGAACAAGAATCTTTGCCACGATCTATCTCCTGCTGATGGTTCGAGATCACCGATATAGGCGAAATTTAGTTCGATATCAAACGACCTGCTCGGAACCGCGGTGGCCGCCATGCCCGGTAGCGAACACCGGTGCCTCCGGCTGAATCGCGGCGACGCGGCGATACAGCGTGTTGCGGCTGATGCGCAGGCGCCGGGCGGCGGCGCTCATGTTGCCGGCGGTGGCCTCGATGGCGCGCAGAATGATCTGATCGGAATGGGCGCGGAGCGAGGCGGCGGTCTCGACGCCGCGCGCCGCCTCGTCGGGGGCGAGCGGGGCAAGCGGGGCGCGCAGCTCAGCGGCGGCATCGTCGGGCAAATGATGCCAGTCGAGCGCGGTGTCCTCCGCATCGCACAGGGCGGCGGCGATGCGGAGCAAACTGGCGAGTTGGCGGATATTGCCGGGCCAGGCGTAGGATTGCAGGGCGGCGAGCAGGCTGGGTTCGATCGTGCGCGGCGCGGCATTGCCGTTGCCATGCGCGAGAATCCGACCGATCAGCGCGGTCAGATCGCTGCGCGCGCGCAGTGGCGGCAAGGTGATGCAGAGGCCGTTCAACCGGTAATAAAGATCGGATCGGAAGCTGCCGCGCGCGACGCCGGCGGCAAGATCGGCATTGGTCGCGCTGATCAGCGCGAAATCGACGGTGACCGGCCGGCCACCGATCGGCGAGACCGTGCGGTCTTCCAGAACCCGCAACAGGCGGCTTTGCAGGCTGGCCGGCATGTCGCCGATTTCATCGAGGAACAGGGTACCGCCCTGGGCTTCGCGAATCCGGCCGCATGAACCTTCGCGTTTCGCACCGGTGAAGGCACCGGGAGCATAACCGAACAACTCGGCCTCGATCAGCGCCTCCGGCAGGGCGGCGCAATTGACCGCGACGAAGGGCGCGGCGCGGCGCGGTCCGGCGGCGTGGATCGCGCGGGCCATGACATCCTTGCCGACACCGGTTTCGCCACGCAGCAGAATCGGGATCGGTTTGGCCAGGACGCGGCGGATTTGGCCGATGGCGCGGCTGATCTGGGCATCGCCGGTATCGAGCGCCGCCAGCGCATCGCCGGGCCACAGCGCGGTGGGACGCGGCGCGGCCGGGCGCGGTGGTGGGGCGGGATGGTCGAGCCGGATATAGACCGCGCAGCCGTCACGGCGGCGGGTCTCGATCAGATCGCCGGTCTGGTGCGCGCCGCGGGCGCGATGATCGGCGAGGCGATACGCGATGATTTCACCCATGTCGCGATGGCCGATGTCGCTCGCCTGGAGATCGAGCAGATCGGTGGCGATGCGGTTGGCGCCGATGATCCGGCCATCGGAAGCGATCGCCACGACGCCCTCGATCGCGGTGCCGATCGCCTGGGGCGAGGTGTGCAGGCGCAGTTTGACGTCGCGCGCGTGGGTGATCTCGAACATCCGGGTCTCGATCATCTGCGCGGCGGCGCGCACCAGGCCGAACGTGTGCGGGTGATAGACGCGATGATCGCAGGAGATGTCGAGCACGCCGAGCAGCGTGCCATCGGGGCCGGCGAGCGGGGCGGCGGCGCAGGCGAGGAAGCCGTGATGGATCAGGAAATGCTCCGGACCGTTGATCACCACGGGTGCCGCCTCGATCAGGGCGGTGCCGACGGCGTTGGTGCCACGGTCGGCCTCGGACCAGGACGCCCCTGGTTGCAGCGCGACGCGGGCGGCACGATCGCTGAACCCGGCATCGCCCACCGCGTCGAGCAGGAGGCCGTTGCGATCGGAGAGCAGGATGATACAGCCGGAATCACGGATCTGACCATGCAGATACTCGATGATCGGGCGGGCGCGGGTGGTGAGATCGGATTGACACTCGATCGCCTGGCGCAATTCATGCCCGCCGAGATGCCGCGCCTCGCGCCGCGCCGGTTCCGGCGACAGGCCGGCGGTGACGCAGCGCGACCAGGACCGCGCGAGCAGCGGACTGAGGCCGGTGACACTCCCGCGCTCGATGAGATGTCGCCGCGCCAGCGCCAGGGAGACCGGCACGGAACCAGGATCGGTGATGTCGCGATCGGGATGTCGCCGCATGATTGAGCTGTGCTTTCGTTCCACCCGTAGTCGTTGCTGATTGATTTTGACGAACGTTAGGCGTCACCGCGCGACCTGACAACCGGGTTCATGCGCTGATCGGCCGATTTCTGTCCCGTTACAGGACAATGTGCCGGAACGGGACGTCCTGATTCGCCAATGCCACCCGCGATCGGCCCCCCATGCGAGCGTGACCGCCGGTTCGCCGCGTTGGCACGGGATTTGCTGGGAGGGGATTAACGAAACAGCGTACAAGCCGCCATCGGGGTGGCTTCGCTCATCAGGAGGACCGACCATGCCCGACGGCTCATTGCGCCCCACGCCCGGCACCGCGCCCGGCGGTTTCGCGTTCAAACCCCGCTACGAGAATTTCATCGGCGGGAAGTTCACCCCGCCGCTGGGTGGCCGCTATTTCGATAACGTCACCCCGGTCACCGGCCAGGTGTTCACCGAGGTCGCCCGCTCCGATGAGGCCGACATCAATGCCGCGCTCGACGCAGCACACGCCGCCGCCGATGCCTGGGGCCACACCTCGACCACCGAGCGCGCCAACATGCTCAACCGCATCGCCGATGTGATGGAGCAGAATCTCGCGCTGCTCGCCTATGTCGAGACCATCGATAACGGCAAGCCGATCCGTGAGACCACCGCAGCCGATATCCCGCTGGCGATCGATCATTTCCGCTATTTCGCCGGCTGCATCCGCGCGCAGGAAGGATCGCTCTCGCAGATCGATGATACCACCGTCGCCTATCACTTCCATGAACCGCTCGGCGTGGTCGGCCAGATCATCCCCTGGAACTTCCCGATCCTGATGGCGGTGTGGAAACTCGCCCCGGCTCTCGCCGCCGGCAATTGCGTCGTGCTCAAGCCGGCCGAGCAGACCCCGGTGAGCATTCTGGTGTTGACCGAGCTGATCGCCGACATCCTGCCGCCCGGCGTGCTCAACGTGGTCAACGGCTTCGGCCTCGAAGCCGGCAAGCCGCTCGCCTCGTCCAAGCGGATCGCGAAAATCGCCTTCACCGGCGAGACCACCACCGGCCGCCTGATCATGCAATACGCCAGCCACAACCTCATTCCGGTGACGCTGGAACTCGGCGGCAAATCACCCAACATCTTCTTCGCCGACGTGTGCGACGCCGATGACGCCTTCTTCGACAAGGCGCTGGAAGGCTTCGCGATGTTCGCCCTCAACCAGGGCGAGGTCTGCACCTGCCCCTCGCGCGCGCTGATCCAGGAAAGCATCTATGACCGCTTCATGGAGCGCGCGCTCGCGCGGGTGAAGGCGATCAAGCAGGGCAACCCGCTCGACCCCTCGACCATGATCGGCGCGCAGGCCTCGACCGAGCAGGTCGATAAAATTCTGTCCTATTTCGATATCGGCCGTCAGGAAGGCGCTGAAGTGCTCACCGGCGGTGCGCGCGGCGCGCATGGCGGCGAATTGTCCGAGGGTTTCTACATCGAGCCCACCATTTTCCGCGGCAACAACAAGATGCGCGTGTTCCAGGAGGAAATCTTTGGCCCGGTGGTTTCGGTCACCACGTTCAAGGACGAGGCCGAGGCGCTCGAAATCGCCAACGACACGCTCTACGGCCTCGGCTCCGGCGTGTGGACCCGCAACGGCAACCGCGCCTATCAGTTCGGGCGCGGCATCAAGGCCGGCCGGGTCTGGACCAATTGCTATCATTTGTATCCGGCGCATTCGGCGTTCGGCGGCTACAAGCAATCCGGCATCGGGCGCGAGAATCATAAAATGATGCTCGATCACTACCAGCAGACCAAGAACATGCTGGTCAGCTACAGCCCGAACAAGCTCGGGTTCTTCTGAGATGGACCCTGCCGCGCCGCCAGCCCCGGTCGAGCGGGTGGTCGCCACACCGGCGGCGCTCGCCCTGATCGAGCAACTCAAGGCGCGGCATGGCCCGATCCTGTTCCACCAATCCGGCGGCTGCTGCGATGGCTCATCACCGATGTGTTACCCGCAGGATGATTTCATGACCGGACCCGATGATGTGTGCCTCGGCTCGATCGGCGGCGTCGCGTTCTACATGACATCGTCGCAATTCGCCTATTGGCGGCATACGCAGGTGATCATCGATGTCGTTGCCGGCATGGGCGGGATGTTCTCGCTCGACAACGGCACCGGCCAGCGCTTCCTGACCCGCTCGCGCGTGTTCACCGACGCCGAGGCCAAAGCGCTCGACGCGCCGCCCGGTGCTTGACGAAGCGCGACCAATGACTACCCATTCGCTTAACACTTGATCGATCAAGATCAATAATGAGGGAGACCAAGATGACGTCCAGAGTAGCCAAACTCAAGACATGCCTGTTCGGCGGCGCGCTTGCGGCGCTGGCGCTGCCAGCGATCGCCGCGGCGCAGATGCCGTATCCAAAAGTCACGCAGGCAATGCTGAACGATGCCGCGTCCTCGCCGGGCTGGCTGATGTTCAACCGTAGCTATGCCGGCGACGATTACGCCCCGTTCACCCAGATCACGCCGAGCAACGCACCCAAGCTAAAGGAAGTCTGGTCTTCGCCGAAAATCAACATCCCCGATGGGTTCGAAGGCTCGCCGATCGTGAACGGCGATTATATGTTCGCAACCACGCCGATGGATCATCTGATGGCGTTCAACGCCAAGACCGGCAAGCTGCTGTGGAAGTATGATTACAAGCTGCCCACGGCCGCGCTGAAGACGATCTGCTGCGATGTCAATAACCGCGGTGTCGCGGTCTATGACGACATGGTGTTCATGGGCACGCTCGACAATCACGTGCTGGCATTCGACGCCAAGACCGGCAAGGTGCTCTGGAACGTCGCCCTCGAGAAACCCGGGATCGGCTACTCGATCTCGGAAGCCCCGATGGTGATCGATGGCAAGGTGATCATCGGTTCCGGCGGTGGCGAGTATGGCGCGCGCGGATTTATCGTCGGGCTCGATGCCAAGACCGGCAAGACTCTCTGGAAAACCTACACCATCCCCTCGCCCAGCGAACCGGGTGGCAAGAGCTGGCCGGCCGGCGCCTACAAGCACGGCGGCGGCAGCCCGTGGATGACCGGCACCTACGATCCCGCGACCCATGATCTTTTCTGGGGCGTCGGCAATCCGGGCCCATGGCTCGCGACGATGCGCCCCGGCCATAATCTGTATTCGGACTCGCTCCTCGCGATGGACCCGAACACCGGCGCGATCAAATGGCACTATCAATATACCCGCAACGACACCTGGGATTACGATGGCGTCAACACGCCGCAGCTCGTGGATCTCAAGCATGACGGCAAGAGCTACAAGGCGATCGTCGAAGCCAATCGCAACGGCTATTTTTATGCGATCAACCGGCTCAACGGCAAGCTGATCTACGCCAAGCCGTTCGTCCATGACCTCTCGATCTCCGGCATCAGCAAGACCGGCCACGCGATCGACAATCCCAAGGTCGAGCCGGCACTCGATAAGCAGATCTTCACCTGCCCGAGCTTTCTGGGCGGCAAAAACTGGTGGCCCGGCGCGGTCGATCCCAAGACCAACATGGCCTATGTGCCGACGCTGCACGCCTGCATGACCATGAAAGGCGTGCCGACCAGCTACGCCGCGGGTCTGCCGTATCTCGGCGAAACCTTCACGATGAAACCCGACCCCGCATCGCCGAACGAACTGGGCTCGATCCAGGCGATCGACCTTTCGACCGGCAAGCAGGTGTGGCAGTTCAAGAGCAAGGAACCCTGGGATGACGGGGCGCTGGCAACCGGTGGCGGACTCGTGTTCAGCGGTGGCACCAACGGCAAGCTCTATGCCTTCGATGCCAAGACCGGCAAGATCATGTGGATCAGCCCGGACCTCGGCTCGGCGATCATTGCCGACCCGATCTCGTATGAAATCGATGGCAAGCAATATGTCGCGGTCTGGTCGGGTTGGGGGGGCGTCTGGCCGCTCTGGTCGGGCAAGCTCGGCGCCAGCATGGCCAAGGCGCCGCGCGGTGGTCAGTTGCATGTCTTTGCGATCAATGGTTGATCGCGCCAACGTCCGGCTGCGCAAGCAGCCGGGCCTCGGTTGCGGCGCGGTGGCTCTGGCGGCCGCGCTGCTCTCGCCGGTGATGGCGTGTGCCGCCACCGGCCCCAGCGTCTGCCTTGATCAGGCCAACCCGTTCTATCACATCGATCGCGCGGTCGCCCTTGCTGTCGGGTCCATCGATCACGTCACCCCGCGCTTCATCACGATCGACACGCGTGACGGTTCAGATGCGTTGAACGCCCAGAAACCGAAATTCTTCGCGCGCCTCGCGTCACGTTGTGATCTGGTGATGGGATTTCCGGTCGAAACCGGCTACCCGACCCTGCCGGAGGGCGTCAAAGCCACGCAGCCCTACGCCGCCACCGGCTTCGTCATCGCTGCCCTGGGCAGCGCGCCCGGCAATTTCGCGACACTCCCGCCGAAATCGACGGTCGGCGTCACCTATCTGACGGTGCCGACCACCTATTTCGGCAGCGGCCACGGCACCGTGCTGGCCGAACACCAGTATTCCAGCCCCGCTGCGGAACTGGCGGCGTTGCAGTCGCATGAAATCGATGCGGCGCTGATCTGGCAACCCTGGCTCAACCAGCATCTGGCGGCGCATCCCGCCGCGATCAGCCAGCGACTGCTGACCCAGCCGCACGCCAAATGGTCGATGGTGGCGCTGTACCGGCCCACCCCGGCATCCCACCGCGTCGCGGTGCAATTCGATCGGGCGATCCGCCAGCTGACGACATCCGGCCGCCTGCAACGGCTGATCGCTCCCTACAACCTGCCCTGAGCGGCGCTGACCCCAAAGGACCATCCCATGACCCGCTACCCATTCCGATCCCTGCTCGTCGCCGCCGCTCTCGGCCTTGCCAGCACCGCGGCCCAGGCCACGACGCCGCCCGCGCTCTACACCGCCAGCCAGGCCGCCAGCGGACAGACGTTGTTCGCCACCAATTGCTCGATGTGCCACGGCGCGGCCCTGCAAGGCATCAGCGGGCCGGCGCTGATCGGCCAGAGCTTCGCCAGCGCCGCCAACAACTACACCGTCGCCGCGATTTTCGATGAATTATCCCAGCAGATGCCGGCCGGTAATCCGGGCAGCCTGAGCAAGTCCGACTATACCGACATCATGGCCTTCATCCTCTCGAAAAACGGCTATCCGGCCGGCAGCACCGCCCTGACCTACGACGGCGCCCAGAGTTCGACCGTCAAGCTGGTCTCGCAGGTAAAATAATCCGACCCGACACGGGCGATCGCTTCATCGTGATCAATGCGGCGATCGTTCGTGCCTCGCGCCCCGGGTCCGCCGACCGGCGACATCCGCGTTTGACACGGCACCAGATTTCGACGACTATCGAAATATGGAAGCCGATCGGTCATCCCCTCACGCCACGTCGTCCCCTCACGCCACGGTCGATCCTCACTGGATGGTCACGGCACTGTCTGCCCTCGCGCATGAGCATCGATTGGCCGCGTATCGTCTCCTGGTCCAGGCGGGACCGGCGGGCATGGCGGCTGGCGATATTGCCGAGCGGATCGGGTTGGTGCCGTCGTCGTTGACATTTCATATCCAGGCGTTGCTGCGCGCCGGCATCGTGACGCAGCGGCGCGCCAGCCGGCATGTGATCTATGCCGCCGATTTCACCGCGATGAATGATCTTGTCGGGTTTCTGGTGCAGAATTGCTGCGGCCAGGGCGGGTTGGTCTGCGATCCGGCGCCATCGGTGGCGGCTTCGAACGTTTCGCCCCATCGGGAGGTATCCGCGTGACCGGTCAACCGCTCAATGTGCTGTTTCTCTGCACCGGCAATTCAGCGCGCAGCATCATGGCCGAATCGCTTCTCACCGTCTGGGGCGGCGCGGCATTCCATGCCTATTCCGCCGGCAGCCACCCGAAGGGCGAGGTGCATCCCCTCACGCTTCGTACCCTCGAGGAGGCCGGATTGCCAGTTTCGGGGCTGCGCTCGAAATCATGGGACGAATTCGCCGTCCCCGGCGCGCCGGTGATGGATTTCGTGTTCACCGTCTGCGACGATGCCGCGGGCGAAATCTGCCCGATCTGGCCGGGCCAACCGATCACGGCGCATTGGGGCGTGCCCGATCCGGCTGCGGTGACCGGCAGCGACATGGAGCGCGCGGCAGCGTTCCAGCGCGCGCTGCGGATGCTGGAGACGCGGATCAAGCTGTTCACCGCCTTGCCGGTCGCCAAGCTCGAACGCGCCTCGCTCGCGCGGCAGGTGCGTGAGATCGGCCGGATCGGGCCACATTCGAGCGAGGGAACCGCCGCATGAGCGTCACGATCTATCACAATCCGAACTGCGGCACATCGCGCAATGTGCTGGGTCTGATCAGGGCGGCCGGAATCGAGCCGGTCGTGATCGAATATTTGAAAACGCCGCCGAGCCGGGCCGAACTGGTCGATCTGATCGCGCGGATGGGTACCGGTGTGCGGGCGGTGCTGCGCCAGGCCGGCACGCCCTACGCTGAACTCGGCCTCGATGACCCCGACCTGACCGAGGATGCCCTGCTCGACGCAATGATGGCGCACCCGATCCTGATCAACCGTCCCATCGTGATCACGGCCGATGCGGTCAAACTTTGCCGCCCCTCCGAAACCGTCAAGGATCTCCTGTCCTAGAGCGTTATGCTTTCAGCTTAACGCTCTAGCTCTATGTTTTTTCGAGCGATTTCATGCAATTATGTTGCCGCTGCCGCGTCAACTTAATCGCATATCGCTCTAGCCGACGGGAGTGCCTTGCGTCCGACCTTCGCGACCGCAACAGTACCGCGCCGTCGCCCTGCCCTGGGAATCACGAATGCTTGCCCTAACGATTTTTATCGCCACCCTCGTCCTCGTGATCTGGCAGCCGCGCGGACTCGGCATCGGCTGGAGCGCGATGGCGGGGGCCGTGGTCGATCTGGCGCTGGGGGTGATCCATTGGCGCAATATCCCGACCGTCTGGCATATCGTCTGGAACGCGACATTCACCTTCGTCGCGCTGATCGTGATTTCGCTGGTGCTGGATGAGGCGGGATTCTTCCGCTGGGCGGCGCTTCATGTCGCGCGCTGGGGACGCGGGCGGGGGCGGTTGCTGCTGCCGCTGATCGTGCTGCTGGGGGCCGCGATCGCGGCGGTATTCGCCAACGACGGCGCGGCGCTGCTGCTGACCCCGATCATGATGGCGGTCCTGGCCGGGTTGGAGTTTCCGCCGGCGGCCGCGCTTGCTTTCATCATCGCGACCGGCTTCGTCGCCGACACCACCAGCCTGCCGCTGGTGATTTCCAACCTGGTCAACATCGTGAGCGCGAATTACTTCCAGATCGGGTTCAATCGCTATGCCGCGGTGATGGTGCCGATCGATCTCGTGTCGCTGATCGCGACGCTTGCGGTACTCGGCGTGATGTTCGGCCGGACCGCCAACCGGCGCTACGATGTCGACGCACTCGACACCCCGGCCTCGGCGATCCACGACGCGCAGGTGTTCCGCGCGGCCTGGCCGGTGCTGCTGGTGCTGCTGGCCGCCTATTTCATCACCGCCCCGTTCGGCGTGCCGGTCTCGTTCGTGACCATCATCGGTGCCGTGGTGCTGCTGGCCCTGGCCGGGCGGGTGATCGGCCGCGGCGCGCCGGTGATCGATGTGCGCCACGTGTTGCGCGGCGCGCCCTGGCAGGTGGTGGTGTTCAGCCTGGGGATGTATCTGGTGGTCTATGGGCTGCGCAACGCCGGGCTGACCGATGATGTCGGCGATGCGCTGCGAGTGTTCGCCCGTCACGGCCTATGGGCGGCCTCGCTCGGCACCGGAATCCTGGCCGCTGTGCTGTCATCGGTCATGAACAACATGCCGAGCGTCCTGATCGGGGCCCTGGCGATCAATCATTTGCCGAACGTGACGCCGCAGATCCATGACGCGATGGTCTATGCCAATGTCATCGGCTGCGACCTCGGCCCGAAATTCACCCCGATCGGCAGCCTCGCCACGCTGCTCTGGCTCCATGTGCTGGCACGCAAGGGGACCACCATCACCTGGGGCCAGTACATGCGGATCGGGCTGGTGATCACGCCGCCGGTGCTGCTCGCCGCCCTGGCGGCGCTGGCCCTGTGGCTGCCGATCGTGGGAGGCGCCGGTCATGGATGAGATGCCGGCACTGCGGCGCGATCTGCTGTTGCCCCCCGATGCCGCCCGGCTGGAACCGACCGCGCGCGCCACCCACCGGCCAAGGGTTCTGCTGCTGTATGGCTCGTTGCGGGAACGCTCCTATTCACGCCTGCTGAGCGAGGAGGCCGCCCGCTTGCTCACCATGATGGGGGCCGAGGTCCGGATGTTCGATCCGCGCGATCTGCCGCTCACCAACAGCGTTCCGCCCGATCATCCGAAAGTCCGGGAGCTGCGCGAGCTTTCGTTGTGGTCGGAAGCGCAGGTCTGGTGCAGCCCTGAACTGCATGGCGCGATCACCGGGGTGATCAAGAACCAGATCGACTGGATTCCGCTTGAAATCGGCGCGGTACGGCCAACCCAGGGACGGGTTCTGGCGGTCATGCAGGTATCCGGCGGCTCACAGAGTTTCAATGCGGTCAACACGCTGCGGCTGCTTGGCCGCTGGATGCGGATGGTGGTGATCCCGAATCAGTCGAGCGTCGCCAAAGCCTATGAGCAATTCGACGCGGCGGGACGGATGCTGCCGTCACCCTATTACGACCGCGTGGTCGATGTGATGGAGGAATTGCTCCGCTTCACCTGGCTGCTGCGCGACCGGGCGGATTATCTGGTCGATCGCTACAGCGAGCGAAAAGCCACCGCCGAGGTGCAACTCGACCGCCTATAACCCCACCGCATTGCCCCTGCGCGTCAGGGGGGACAAATTTCACACAATCAACCCCTCAAAGCCCTTGCGTCGTCAGGGATTTATGCGCATATCGCGCTCTCTTTGGCCCCGGGGGGCGCGGCGCGGTGCTGCGTTCTACAGGCTGTCACTGGTTTGGGGGTTCGCAATGAACGCACTTGCCCGACTGGGGATGGTCTCGGATTTTCCGAGCGAAAACCAGACGTTTGCGCACGACACGGTCGATCAGGTCGCCGTGCCGAAGGATTATTTCGTGGAACGTGACGGCGTGAAATTCGCTGGGACACATCTGCTCATCGATTTATGGGGTGCCGAAAATCTCGACGATCCCGCCTTGATCGATGTGACTCTGCGTGATGGCGCCGTGGCGGCCGGGGCAACGATTCTGCACAGTCATTTCCATCATTTCACGCCGAATGCCGGCGTGTCGGGTGTCGTCGTGCTGGCGGAAAGCCATATCTCGATCCACACCTGGCCGGAACGCGGCTTTGCCGCGATCGACATTTTCATGTGCGGCGAATGCGACCCGTACAAGGCCATTCCGTTCCTGCGCGCGGCGTTCACGCCGGGCGACGTGCAGGTGAGCGAACAGCGCCGCGGCTTGACCAGCTGATTTCATCAGGCTGAAACCGACGCACCGCCCTGCCCATGGTAGGGCGGTGTTTTCGTATGGGAGATATCTGGATGACCGATATGTGGGTGAACGAGACGCTGTATCCTTACTGGGGACAGCGCTTCAGCGTGGTGCGGGAACTGGCGCGGGTGACCAGCGAATTCCAGGATATCGCGATTTTCGACAGTGAATTCCATGGCCGGGTCATGCTGCTCGATGGCGTCGTGCAGATCACCGAGGGCGATGAATTCGTCTATCAGGAAATGCTCGCGCACGTGCCGCTGCTCGCCCATGGCGAGGCGAAATCGGTCCTGATCATCGGCGCCGGCGATGGCGGCGTGCTCAGGCGCGTGCTGATGCACAAGCGCGTCACCCGGGCCGTGATGGTGGAAATCGATGGGGAGGTGATCCGTCTGTCCAAGGAATTCCTGCCCGACATCGGCGGCGATGCCTGGACCGATCCGCGCGCGGAGGTGATCGTCGGCGACGGGATCGACTATGTCAAACGCGCGCCGGACCGCAGCTTCGATATCATCATCGTCGATTCCACCGACCCGATCGGCGTCGGCGAAGTGCTGTTCACGGATGATTTCTACCGCAACTGCGCCCGCATCCTGACCGACCGCGGCCTGATCGTGAACCAGTGCGGCGTCCCCTTCATGCAGGCCGATGAATTGCGGGAAACCTCGGCGCGGCGGCGCAATTTCTTTCCCCACGTCACCGCCTATGTCGCGGCCGTGCCGACCTATGTCGGGGGTTACATGACGCTGGGCTGGGCCGGCAAGGACCCGGCGCTGACGGCGCTGCCGGTCGAAACCATCGAAGCCCGCGCCCGTGACGCCGGCATCCTGGGCACCACCGGCTACTGGTCGCCCCAGATCCACGTCGCCGCCTTCTGGCTGCCCCCCTATATCGCGAAGCATCTGCCCGGATAGAGCGCGATGACATCGCGTGCCGGACGCTTCACCCTCGTTATAGCCCGCACGCGGCGAGGCGAATGATGTCAACCACGGTGCCGGCCGGTTCGGCCCTGGCGTAGGGCGCGCGCAGCACCACGGCGTCGGCCAAAGCGAGGCGGCGGAGCAATGAGCTGTCCTGCGGGCCGAACGGGGTGACCAGCCATGACCCGTCGGCATCGCGGGTGAGGGTGGCGCGCAGGTGATCGGCGCGCTGGTCGTTGGCCGCGAGCGGAATGGTGCAACGCGCCGGCTCGCTCGGCGGTGGGTCGCCGGGCAGGCCGCAGAGGCGTTCGATCGCGGGTTTGCCGAAGAGCAACGCGCAAACCATGGCGGAAACCGGATTGCCCGGCAGGCCGAGCACGGGCAGGGCGCCGAGGCGGCCGAACATCAGCGGCTTGCCCGGACGCATCGCGATTTTCCAGAAATCAAGGTCGAGGCCGAGGTCCGCGAGCCCCGCCTGCACGAGGTCATGGGTCCCGACGCTGGCGCCGCCCGTGGTGATCAGCAGGTCGGCGCGCGCGGCCGCCTGGGCGGCGGTGGCGATGGCGGCGCGATCGTCGAGCGCGATCGGCAGGATGATCGGCACACCACCGACCGCACGAATGAAGCCGGCGAGGGCGTGGGAATTGGAGCTGACGATGCCACCGGGCGGGATCGGGTCGCCGGGCATCGCGATTTCATCGCCAGTGGCGAGCACGGCGATGATCGGCTTACGGTGAACCGTGAGCCAGGGGTGGTTGGCGGCGGCGGCGAGGCCGATGTCGCGCGCCGTCAGGCGGCGGCCCGGTTCGAGCAGGACATCGCCGATGGTGAAATCCAGCCCGGCACCGCGGACGTGTTTGCCCGGATGACCGGCCGCGTTGAGGATAACGACATCGTCGTCAAATGTCGTATCCTCCTGGATCACGATGCAATCCGCCCCTGAGGGCACGACGCTGCCGGTGAACAGGCGCACGGCCTCACCTGCCCCGACCGATCCGGCGAACGGATGCCCCGCCGGCGCCGCGCCGATGATGCGCAGCCGGGCGCCGACCGTCGCATCCGCCGCGCGCAGCGCAAATCCGTCCATCGCCGAGACGTCGAGCGGCGGCTGCGTCAGCCGCGCCACCACCGGGGCGGCGAGTACCCGGCCGGCGGCTTCGGCGAGGGTGACGATTTCACTGCCGGTGGGGGCGAGTAACGCCAGAATCCGGTCGCGGGCTTCGGTGACGCTCAGCATGAATCAGCCTTGTGTGAAATCGCCAGATTTGCCGCCCGATTTGGCGGTCACACGGAGGGCCTCGATCCGCATCCCCCGGTCGGCGGCTTTCAGCATGTCATAGATGGTGAGGGCGGCGACCGAGGCGGCGGTCAGCGCCTCCATCTCGACGCCGGTCGGCCCGGTGGTGCGGATTGTGGCGGTGATGCGAATGCCGGGCAGCTCGTCATCCGGCGTCAGATCGACGCTGACGGCCGCGATCGCGAGCGGGTGACACAGGGGGATGAGGTCGGACGTGCGCTTCGCCGCCATGATGCCGGCGATGCGCGCGGTCGCCAGAACATCGCCCTTCCTGGCCGTGCCCGCCGTCACCAGCGCCAGGGTTTCGGCGCGCATCGTGACGTGGCAGGCGGCGGTCGCGTCGCGCACGGTGGCTTGCTTGTCCGAGACATCGACCATGCGGGCAGCACCCGTCGCATCGATATGGGTGAGGCTCATGCGCCGATTCCGAGCAGCGCGCGGGTCGCTTTGGTAATGTCGCCCTGGCGCATCAGGCTCTCGCCGACCAGAACCCCCTGCACCCCGGCGGCCTTGAGCCGCTCGATATCGGCGAAACTCCGGATCCCGCTTTCCGCCACGACGAACCGCTCCGGCGGAATATCCGCCGCCATGCGCTCGGACAGGCCGATATCCGTTGTCATGGTTTTCAGATTGCGATTGTTGATGCCAACCAGGCGCGCCCGCAGGCCGAGCGCGCGGTCCAGCTCAGCCTCGTCATGGACCTCGGCCAGCACGTTCATGTCGAGCGCCATCGCCAGTTCCTCGAAGCCGCGCGCCTCGTCATCGGTGATCGCCGCCATGATCAGAAGGATGCAATCCGCCCCGATCGCACGACTCTCATAGATCTGCCACGCATCGAGAATGAAATCCTTGCGCAGCATCGGCAGATCGACCGCGCCGCGAACCGCCGTGAAATGCGCGATGTCGCCCTGAAAATATTTACCGTCGGTCAATACCGACAGGCAGACCGCGCCCCCCTCCTGATAGGCCGTGGCGATCGCGGCCGGATCGAAATCAGGGCGGATCAGGCCCGCACTCGGCGAGGCTTTCTTGATCTCGGCGATCAGCCCGGTGCGGCCGGCGGCGGCGGCATCCATCAGGGCACGGGCAAAGCCGCGCGGCCGTGCGGCGTCCTTGGCCCGGCCGCGCATGGTGTCGAGATCGGTCACGGCTTTGCGTCGCGCGACCTCGGCGCGGGTATCGTCACAGATTTTTTTGAGAATATCGGTGGTGGAATCGTTCATCGTGCCAGTTCCGGGGTTGGCGCGCTCGCGCGGCGCAGGCGCTCCAGGGCGGCGCGCGCGGCGCCGCTATCGATCGCGCCGGCGGCCATCGTGACACCGGTGCGAAAATCATCGGCGCGACCCGCGATGATCAATCCTGCGGCGGCATTGAGCAGCACGGCATCGCGATACGGCCCCACCTCGCCGTCGAGCAGCGCCCGCAGCTTCGCCGCATTATGCGCCGCGTCACCACCGATGATCGCCGCGAGCGGCGCGCGGGCCAAGCCGGCCTCCTCGGGGCTGATCGTCGTCTCCGAAATCACCCCCCGATCGAGTGAAACGATCCGGCTTTCCCCCACAAGGGTCAGCTCATCGAGCCCCTGGCCATGCACCACCATCGCCCGCTCGGTGCCGAGCTGCGCCAGCGTCTCCGCCATCGGCCACGCCCAGGCGAAATCGAACACGCCGACCAGTTGCCGCCGTACCGAGGCCGGATTGGCCAAGGGGCCCAAAAGATTGAAGATCGTCCGCGTCCCCAGCGCGATGCGCGCCGCCGCGGCATGGCGCAGCCCGGCGTGGTGGCGCGGCGCATAGAGAAACACGCACCCCGCCTCGTTTAATATCCCCGACAGACGCTCGAACGGCGGCTCGACGGTAACGCCCAGCGCGGTCAGTACATCGGCAGCGCCCGACCGCGAGGACAGCGCCCGGTTGCCATGCTTTGCGACCGGCACGCCCAGCCCCGCCAGCACGAACGTCACCGCGGTCGAGATGTTCAGCGTACCCACCCCGTCGCCGCCGGTGCCGCACACATCGATTGCGCCTTGAGGGGCCACGATCGCCCGCATCCGCTCGCGCATCGCGCGCACCGCACCGGTCAGCTCCGCCACGGTCTCGCCCCGCACCCGCATTGCCATCAGCATGCCGGCGATCTGCGAATCATTCGACTTGCCATCGATGATCGCGCCAAACGCCGCTTCCGCCAGCTCCTCGCTGAGCTTGTCACCCCTCGCGAGCCGATCCAGCACCGGCTTCAGATCCGCCAGGATTTCCGCCGAACCCTGGTTGCGTCCGCGGGCCAGGGCCAGGAAATTCCGGAGCAGCGCATGACCATGCGCCGTCGCGATGCTTTCGGGATGGAATTGCACGCCGAAAATCGGCAGATCACGGTGCCGCAACCCCATGATCAGGCCATCCTCGGTGAACGCGGTGGCGACCAGAACCTCCGGCAGGCTCTCCCGCTCGACGATCAGGGAATGGTAGCGCGTCGCTTCGAACGGGTCGGGGACGCCGGCAAAGATGTCACTGCCCTGATGCCGGATCGCGGCCATTTTCCCATGCATCGGCTGCGGCGCGCGCTTGACCACGCCGCCGAACGCCTGGCCGATCGCCTGATGACCCAGACAAACCCCGAGGATCGGCACTTTTCCCGCCGCCGCATGGATCAGATCGAGGCAGATGCCTGCTTCGTTCGGCGTGCACGGGCCGGGTGACAGCACGATGGCCTCCGGCTGCATCGCCAGCACCTCATCGGGCGTGATCCGGTCATTGCGCCGCACCACGCAATCCGCGCCCAGATCGCCAAAAAAATGCACCAGATTGAAGGTGAAACTGTCGTAATTATCGATGATCAGAATCATGGCGCGCTCCGATTGGCGCTGACGTAATTCACCGCATCCTCGGCCGCCCGGAACAGCGCCCTCGCCTTCTGCAAACTCTCCGCATATTCCGCATCCGGGTCGGAATCGGCAACGATGCCGACCCCGGATTGCACATAAAGAGTTTGATCCTTGATCAGCGCGGTCCGCAGGGCGATGCAGGTGTCCATCGTGCCGTTTGCCGCGAAATAGCCGATGCAACCGCCGTACAGGCCGCGCCGCGAGGGTTCGAACTCCTCGATGATCTCCATCGCCCGCACTTTTGGCGCGCCCGAGAGTGTGCCGGCGGGGAAGCCGGCGATCAATGCGTCCAACGCGTCGGCATCATCCCTGATCGTGCCGTCCACCGTCGATGAAATATGCATCACATGCGAGAAACGCTCGATCGCGAAGCTTTCGGTCACCTTGACCGAGCCGATCTTGGCGACCCGCCCGACATCATTGCGCGCGAGGTCGAGCAGCATCAGATGTTCGGCGCGTTCCTTCGGATCCTCGAGCAATTCGCTCTCCAGCGCCTCGTCCTCGGCCCGGTTCGCCCCCCGCCTGCGGGTGCCGGCGAGCGGGCGGATGGTGACGGTGCCGTCGCGCAACCGGACGAGGATTTCAGGGCTTGACCCGACGGCCTGATAATCGCCGAAATCGAGGAAAAACAGGAACGGGGCCGGGTTGATCCGCCGCAGACTCCGGTAGAACGCGAACGGCGGGGCCGAGAAGGTCTGCGCGAAGCGCTGGCTCGCGACGACCTGGAACACATCGCCCGCCACGATATACTCCTTGCCGCGTCGGACCATATCCTTGAACTCGGCCTCGCTCATGTTCGAGCGCGGCTCACCCGCCACGGCCAGCGATCCGGTCAGATACGGGGTGGGCGTTTCCAGCGCGGCTTCCGCCGCCTCGATCCGCGCCGTCGCCGCGCGGTAGGCATCCGCCGCTGAAACCCCCTCGCGCCGCCAGGCCGGCGCGGCCAACGTGATTTCGTCGTTCACCGAATCAAAGATCGCGAACAGCCCGGGCCGCATCAGCACGGCGTCGGGGATGCCGAGCACATCGGGATTGTCCGCCGGCAGACGTTCCATCAGCCGGACCATGTCATAGCCGAGATACCCGACGAGTCCGCCGGTCATCGGCGGCAGATGTTCGGGCAACTCAAGCCGGGTTTCACCGATCAACGCCCGCAAACTGGTAAACGCGTCACGCTCATCGGCCACGAACGCCGCCGGGTCGCGCGCCGCGTCGCGGTTGACCGCGACGGCACCGGCGGTGCAGCGCCAGATCAGGTCCGGGGCAAACCCGATCACCGAATACCGGCCGCGCGCGGCGCCACCCTCGACGCTTTCGAGCAGCAGCGAATACGGTCTGCCATGCGCCAGCTTCAGGAAGGCGGCGACCGGCGTGATCAGGTCCGCCGCCAGAACCCGCCAGACCAGCGCGCCCGATCCAGCTTCATAGGCGGCGCGGAAACTGGTCGTCTGATCGGGCACGGCGTGCATTGCGTCTCCTTAATCGCTGATCTGGTGCAGCTTCGCTGCGTTGATCGTGACATGGTAGCGGCTGCGCAGCGCGGTCGCATAGGTCTGCAGGATGTCGGTCTGCATCGCCTGGTCGAGCGCGGTCTGGATCCGGGATCTGATCGCCGGGTCGCTGCCGGGCTTCGGCTCGGCGATGCGGGTCACAACGCCAACGACGAATTCCGAATTGGTCTCCACCATGGTCGGCTCACCGGGCTTGAGCGTGAAAATGATCGGCAGCAGTTTGGCCGGCAGTCCCGGCGCCGGCTTGGCGCGGGTCATCGGCGGCGAGGTCGTGATCGGCTGGCCGGCGGCGCTGGCGGCCTGAGCAAAACTCGTGCCTGATTTCACCGCGGCGAGCAGGCCAGCGGCGGCGATCTCCTCCTGGCGTTTGACCTGGCTGCCGGTCCAATCCGCCAGCACGTCGGCCTTGATCGTGTGGTATGGTTTCAGAGCGGGCGGGATCAGTTTCTGCACGGTCAACGCATAGTAGCTGTCATCCGGCCCGGTGATCGCGCGGGGCTGAGTGGCCGGGGCGGTATCGAACGCGGTTTTGATGATCGCCGCACGCAGGGCTTTCGGCCCCGGAATCGGGGCCGGCGTTCCGGCGGCGGTCAAGCCCTGGGCATCGAGCGTTCCCTCGACGGCGACCAGATGTAAATCTCCGGGCAGATGATCAAGCGCCGTGTTGCCGGCGAGCGCATCCTGCAATTTGGTCACGCTCGCCGCAACGATATGCCGCGCCTTGCGCAGCTGCGCCGCCGCCTTCACCTGCGGCTCGACCTGATCAAGCGGCGTCACGCCACCCGGAGTCGCCTGGGTGACCTTGAACACATAGGTCCCCAAGGCGCCGGTCACGGGTGGCGCAACCTGACCTTGCGTGGCGGCGAACACCGCCTTGGCCAGACGACCCGAGGGAAACTGATCGGGCACGGCGTTCTTGAACGTAACGGCGGTCGCGGTCGCGGCGGCGGCGGCTCGCTTCATCGCCGCCCAATCGGCCCCCTTGGTCCATTGATCGGCGAGTTTGGCGGCGCTGGCGGCATCCTCGGCGGTGATGATTTCGACGGTGCGGCTTGCGGTGCGGGCGAACCTGGATTTCTCGGCCTCGTATTCATCGGCGATTTCAGCCTGCGTCACGGTCTGGTCGGGGGCGAGCAGCGCGGGCGAGAGGATGACCACCTGGATCTTGCGCAGCGCCGGCGTTGAAAACCTGCCAGGATGGTTGCGCCAATAGCGCCGCAACACGGCGGTCGCGGGCGGTGGCGGCGGGGTGGCGGCCGCAAAGGGCAGTTGCGCGTATTGAACGGTACGCTCCTGGCCAACATAATCGAAAATCTGCTGCACCAGCGGCGCGGGCGCCTTGGCCCCCGCCGTGATCGCCTGCACGATCTGGCTGGCGTCCAGCCCGCGCGCGATATCCGCCATGAAGATTGCGGGCGTCAGATTATGTTGGGCGAGCACCTGGTTGAAAATGGTCTTGTCGAATTTGCCATCCGACCCGTCGAATACGGTCATCGCGAAAATCTGCTGGCGCAGCGCCTCGGGTGGCGCGGTAACGCCGAGATGCCGCGCATCGAGCGCCATGGTCGCGCGGTCGATCGCCTGACCCAGCGCCGCGCCGGCATAAAGACGCCGCTCGCCCTGGCTTGGCTCGGCGCCGTCATGCGCCTTGGCATAGGCGGTGATCTGCTGCTGATAGGTGGTGTTGATCGCGGCCGCCTCGATTTTCTGCCCGCCGACCGAAGCCACCGCATCACCGCTGCCTTGTTGGGTCACCACGCTGGAGACGCCCCAGAAGATGAACACGGCGATCAGCACCATGAAAAACGCGCGAACCAGCCAGTTATCGAGCAGTTTACGGATCGACGAAAGCATCCGGATCAGACCTTATCCAACAGGTGACGCGCGGGCCAGACCGCGCAGGCGCATTGAGCGAGGCGCGTCATACCACGAGTGCGCCCGATTGCCACCCGCGGGCGGACGCACTACCTCGGAGCGATGATGGAGGGTTCATGATGCGTCCGATGATCGCAGGAAACTGGAAAATGAACGGCACACTGGCCGCTCTGCCGGCATTCGTGGCGGGGTTGGGGCGAACCGGCACAGATGTCGATCTGTTGATTTGCCCGCCATTTCCGCTGATCGGCCCGATGATCGCGGCACTTCGTGGCACCGCCATCGCTGTGGGGGCGCAGGATTGCGCGGTCGAAACCGCCGGCGCCCACACCGGCGATGTCTCGGCCGTGCTGCTCGCGGAAATCGGCGCCAGCCACGTCATTCTCGGCCATTCCGAACGCCGCGCCGACCACGGCGAAACCTCCTCGCTGGTGCGTGACAAGGCCCGTACCGCCATCGCCGCCGGGCTGATCCCGATCATTTGCGTTGGCGAGACGCTCGATGAGCGCGAGGCCGGCGAGGCCGAAACCGTGGTGCGCGCGCAGCTGGCCGGCAGCGTGCCGGATCATTTCGCCGGCCTGATCGCCTATGAGCCGGTCTGGGCGATCGGCACCGGCAAGACCCCGACCGAGGCCGATGTCGCGGCGATGCACGCCACCATCCGCGCCGCACTCGGACGCCAACTCGGCGATGCCGGCACCACCATGCGCATTCTCTACGGCGGTTCGGTGAAACCCTCGAACGCGGCCGCATTGCTCGCGGTACCCGAGGTCGGCGGCGCGCTGATCGGCGGCGCCAGCCTTCAGGCCGATGATTTCAGCGCCATCGCGGCGGCTGCCCCTCGGTGATCCCTACCGCTCCGCGATCGAAATCCCTTGCGTCGCGCCGGTAAATCGGGTGGAAAGAGTGAAATTTCGCACGGGGAGTTCGATCATGTCGCGATTATTGATCAAGGCTGGGTTGATCGCGATCACCATCGGGCTGCTCTGTCCCGGTGCGGCGCATGCGCAGAGCGCCAATCCGGCGCAACCCACGACAGCGAAACAATCGACGACGGCAAAAACAAAATCCAAGACCACAAAACAATCCGGTCGCATGACCGCCGACCAGCTGAACCAGCAGCAATTGTCGAAACTGCCGCCGATGCCGGCCACTCAGGCCAAGGTGATCACCCCGGCCAACTGATCCGCGCCGCGCGGTGCCGCACACCTGCACAGAACGACCGGCTAGAGCGATATGCGGTTAGGTTGACGCGGCAGCGGCAACATAATCGCATGAAATCGCTCGAAAAACATAGTCCTGGAGCGTTACGCTGAAAGCATAACGTTCCAGAGCGATATGCGATTACGTTGACGCGGCAGCGGCAACATAATCGCATGAAATCGCTCGAAAAACATAGTCCTGGAGCGTTACGCTGAAAGCATAACGCTCCAGAGCGATATGCGGTTAGGTTGACGTTGCCGTGGCAACATAATCGCGTGAAATCGCTCGAAAAAGCATAACGCCCCAGGACAATTCGCTCAGTCGGGCACGGCGCGCGCGGCGGCGGTTCGTTCGAGCAGTTCGGCGCGCCGGGTGATCGCCGCGGTCATGCCCTTGAAAATGAACATATGGGCCGGCACGAAGGCGTACCAGTATGACAGGCCCCAGATCCCCTGCGGGTGCCAATAGGCGGTGATCGTGAGGGTGGTGCGGCCGTGCTCATGCGGCGTGATCACGAATTCAAGCGCGCCGGAGCCCGGCGCGCGCATGCCGAATTGCAGCGTGAGCAAACGTTCGGGTTCCAGCGCCATCACGGTCCAGCTATCGATCCGGTCGCCGAGGCGCAGTTCGGTCGGATCGCGGCGGCCCTTGGCCAGGGCGGAACCGCCGGCCAGCCAGTCCATCACCGCGCGAATTTCCCACAGCACATCCGCGTAGTAATACCCGGTATTGCCGCCGATCGCGGTCACGACATGCCAGAGCGCCTGAGGCGAGGCGGTGGTGATGGCGCTGGCGCCCGCGCGCTTGGCGTAGAACGCATGATCCTGACGGTAGTTACGGTACATGAACAGACCTTCGCTCCAGCGGGCGGCGACGGCATGCTGCCGTTCGGCTACGAGCGCCGCCACTACCGAATCCCGATACCCCAGAAGCGGCTGCGGCACCAGTTGACGCAGTGCGGCATCATCGGCCGGAATGTCGTGTCCCAGTCCCGCGACGAGTGCGCGCGCGATGCTGGTGGGCACCGTCGTGACCAGGCCGAGCCAGTAGGATGACAGGCGCGGCGTCAGCAGCGGCACGCGCAGGATGCGCGGGTGCCGGCCGACGATTTCGCCGAACTGCCGCATCATCGCCTCATAGCTCAGAAAATCCGGCCCCGCGGCATCGAGAATCGCGCCGGCGGTCTGTGCCAGATCGGCGACATGGATCAGATAGTACAACAGATTGCTCAGCGCGATCGGGGCCGATCGCGACTGGATCCATTTCGGCGCCAGCATGAACGGCAGGGCATTGACCAGATCGCGGATCACCTCATACGCGGCCGATCCGGGTCCAACGATAACGCCGGCGCGGATTTCGGTGACCGGGACGGTCCCGGCGCGAAGCCGATCGCCCGTGGCGCGGCGGGACAACAGATGCTCCGAGGCGGCGTCGGGGGGCACCAGCCCGCCGAGATAGATGATCCGCTCGACACCGGCGCGCGCGGCGGCATCTGCGAAATGACCGGCCGCGACAATGTCGATCCGGCCGAAATCACGACCGGCCGCCATGGAATGGACCAGATAATACGCAACACCGACGCCGCGCAGCGCGGCATCGAGGGTTTCCGGGCGCAGCGCATCGGCTTCGACCAGCTCGACCTCCTGCCACGACCGGGATTCGAGCACCGCGCGGCTGCGGGCGCAGGCGCGGACGGGGCGACCGGCGCGAACCAGCGCGGGCACGAGATTGGAGCCGATATAACCGCTGGCGCCGAACACCAGCACCGGACGCGGCTGTGGGTCGGGATGGGTATTCATCGAGGGCGCACCGGCAACATCACGGCGTCAGGATAGGCGAAGGGGTCCGATCACGCCATGACATGGAACAAGGATACCAGCCGCGGGTATCCTCGCCTCGCGCGGTGGCGCAACCGCCCTGCCCTCGCCCGGTGGCTGGATCAGCCCCGCCGTTCGATCATGCGTTGCTTGATTTTACCGATCGCCTGGGCCGGGTTGAGGCCCTTGGGGCAGGTCTGGGTGCAATTCATGATCGTGTGGCAGCGATAGAGTTTGAACGGATCTTCCAACGCATCGAGCCGTTTGCCGGCGTTTTCGTCCCGTGAGTCGACGATCCAGCGATAGGCCGCCATCAGCACCGCCGGGCCGAGGAAACGATCGCCGTTCCACCAGTAGGACGGGCAGGATGTGCTGCAACAAAAGCACAGGATGCACTCCCACAACCCATCGAGTTCGGCGCGCTCCTCGATGCTTTGCAGCCGTTCCGCATCGGGTGGCACCGGACTGTCAGCCTGAAGCCAGGGTTCGATCGAGGTGTATTGCGCATAGGCCTGGGTCAGGTCGGGGATCAAATCCTTGACCACCGCCATATGCGGCAGCGGGTTGATCTTCACCGCGTCCTGCACCGACTCGATCGGCTTGAGGCAGGCGAGTGTATTGGTGCCATCGATGTTCATCGCGCAGGAGCCGCAGATGCCTTCCCGGCAGGAACGGCGGAACGTCAGGGTCGGGTCGATCTCGTTCTTGATCTTGATCAGCGCGTCCAGCACCATCGGGCCGCATTGGTCGAGGTCGATTTCATAGGTGTCGGTATGCGGATTGCCGCCCTCATCGGGGTTCCAGCGATAGACCTGGAAACTCTTGACGTTGGTGCTGCCGGCGGGCGCCTTGTGGGTCGTACCGGCAACGACGCGGCTGTTCTTTGGGAGAGTCAGTTCGGCCATGGTGGAAAATCCCTGATCAATACACGCGCTTTTTCGGCGGAAACACCGAGACGTCGTTGGTCATCGTCTGCATCCGCACCGGGCGGTAATCGAGTGCTACCGCGCCGTCGGGCGTGCAGGTGGCCAGCGTGTGTTTCAACCAGTCATGATCGTCGCGTTCGGGAAATTCGTCATGCGCGTGCGCGCCCCGGCTCTCGTGGCGACCTTCCGCCGAAACCATCGTGGTAATCGCGTTGCCCATCAGGTTCTGGAGCTCGAGCGCCTCCATCAGGTCGGAATTCCAGATCATGCCGCGATCGGACACCGCGATATCCTTCATGCCGTGCCAGAGGGCGGACATTTTATCGACCCCCTCCTTGAGGGTTTTCGAATTGCGGAACACCGCGGCGTGGCTTTGCATGGTGCGCTGCATGCTATCGCGCAGGGCGGCGACCGTGGTGTCGCCTTTGGCGTGGCGCGTGGCATCGAGCCGGTCGAGCGAGGCTTCACCGGCGCGCGGCGGCAGATTGGGTTGCGAGGCGCCGGGGGTGACGATTTTCGCGGCCTGGTGCGCCGCGGCGCGGCCGAACACCACGAGATCGAGCAGCGAATTGGTGCCGAGCCGGTTGGCGCCATGCACCGAGACGCAGGCGGCTTCACCCACCGCCATCAGCCCCGGCACGATCGCGTCGGGATCTGACGCGGTCGGACGCAGCACCTCGGCGCGGAAATTGGTCGGGATACCGCCCATGTTGTAGTGCACGGTCGGCAGCACCGGAATCGGCGCCTTGGTGACATCGACGCCGGCGAACACCCGTGCGGTCTCTGAAATACCGGGCAGGCGCTGATGCAGGCGCTCGGGATCGAGCCCCTCCAGATGCAGCATGAGATGATCTTTTTTCGGCCCGCATCCCCGACCCTCCGCGATCTCGATGATCATCGAGCGCGACACCACGTCACGCGAGGCGAGGTCCTTGGCGGTCGGGGCGTAGCGCTCCATGAAGCGCTCGCCTTCGGCATTGGTCAGGTAGCCGCCTTCCCCGCGCGCGCCCTCGGTGATCAGGCAGCCGGCGGGAAAGATGCCGGTAGGGTGAAATTGCACGAACTCCATGTCCTGCATCGGCAGACCGGCGCGGAGCGCCATGCCGCCGCCATCGCCGGTGCAGGTGTGGGCGGAGGTACACGAGAGATAGGCGCGGCCGTAGCCGCCGGTCGCGAGCACGACGAGCTGCGCGCGGAAGCGGTGGATCGTGCCGTCTTCAAGGCACCAGGCCATCACGCCCCGGCAGGCACCCTCATCGTCCATGATCAGGTCGGTCGCGAAATATTCGACGAAGAATTCCACATCCTGCTTGAGGCTCTGCTGATACAGCGTGTGCAGGATGGCGTGGCCGGTGCGGTCGGCGGCGGCGCAGGCGCGCGGCACCGGGGCGGCGCCGAATTCCTTCATATGGCCGCCGAACGGACGCTGGTAGATCTTGCCGTCCTCGGTGCGGCTGAACGGCACGCCGAAATGTTCGAGCTCGTAGATCGCGGGGATCGCCTCGCGGACCATGTATTCGATCGCATCCTGATCGCCGAGCCAATCCGAGCCTTTGACGGTATCGTACATGTGCCAGCGCCAATCATCCGGCTCCATGTTGCCGAGCGCGGCGCCAATGCCGCCCTGGGCGGCGACGGTGTGGCTGCGGGTGGGAAAGACTTTGGTGATGCAGGCGGTTTTCAGCCCGGCCTGACCCATGCCAAGGGTGGCGCGCAGGCCCGATCCGCCGGCACCAACCACCAGGACGTCATAGGTGTGGTCGATGATGGTATAAGCCCCGAGCGAAGGCTTCGACATCGCGTTCATGCAATTTTCCTGACGATCAGAAAGACAGTTTCAAAACCGAGAGCAGCGCGAGCAAACCAAACAGCGCAACGCCAGCACGCATTCCAAGCAGTGCCATGAGGCGCCGGCTCTCCGTATGGATGTAGTCCTCGATCACGACCTGCAAACCCAGCTGCAAATGGTAGAACAGGGCAGCGACCAGCGCGATGAACAGAACGCCGTTCCAGGGCTGCGCCATATAGCGCAGCATCGCGGCCTGATCGGCCCCTTCAAGCAGGAACACCGAGAGCACGAAATACAGCGTCAGCGGCAGCAGCGCCATCGCGGTCAGGCGCTGCGCCCACCAATGGCCGAGACCGGATTTGGCCGCACCCATGCCACGGACCTGACCGAGCGAGGATCGCATGATCTTGACCGCCTGGTCACCACGGGGGGCGCTCACAGGATCACCAGCCCGATGATCCAGAACACGACCGTCAGCCCGACGCTGGCGATCATGACGGCGTAACCGGTGCGGTGCATCGTCGGCAGATCAAACCCATAGCCGGCATCCCACAGCAGATGACGGATGCCGTTGCAGAAATGATAGAACAACGCGAGGGTGAAGCCGAACAGCACGATCATGCCGATGATGGAATCGAGCAGCGCCTGCGCATCGGCGAAGGCCCCCGGTGAGGTCGCGGCGGCGGCGAGCCAGAGCGAAAGCAACATCGCGCCGAGCGCCAGCGCCACCCCGGTCAGGCGGTGAAAAATCGACAGTGCCGAGGAGATCTGTGGCTTATAGACCTGCAAATGCGGCGAGAGCGGGCGCTGCACCAGTTTGCCGGCGGTATTGCGCCCCTGCATCAGGGCCTCACGCATATCTTGCATGGTGATCACCAGTTTCAGTGGATCGGTGGACACGGATCGTTGAAGAAACATTTCGAAATGCTGCACTTGCTTACTGCTCGAGGTGGCGAGGGTCAACCGGATGTCAATGTGCCGGCGAGCGTGAAGAAACGCCTTCATTTTTGCGAAAAAACCGCAAAAACCCCGGGTTGCCAACCCGTCAGGTCACCCGATAGAGAATGGTCTCCCGGTGGGTGCGGCTTTCGAGCTCGGCCGTGGTCGCGATGTCGTAGCGGGCGAATTCGGCCAGTCCAGCGGCGGGAACATAGGCACGGCCAGGGTCGGCGATCCAGACCTCCGCGGTCGCGGCACATGCGCGCAACCATGGCCAGATATGCCGCGTCATCGGGGCTTCGTAGCAGATGTCGCCGCACAGAACGAGATCGGCCTCGAGCGGCGCGCCGGTGGCATCACCGATCGCGATAGCGATGCGCGCGCCGTTGGCCGCTGCGTTGAGCGCGATCGCGGCACCCGCCATCGGATCAATCTCGATCGCGGTGACCACGCCCGCCCCCGCCTGGAAGGCGGCAATGCCCGCGAGACCCGATCCGGCCGCAAAATCGACCACCCGCTTGCCGCGCACCAATTCCGGGTGATCCAGGATGTGACGGGCCAGCGCGATCGATCCCGGCCAGGCGAACGCCCAATAGGGCGGTGCTATTCCGGTTTCGGCCAGATACGCCTCGGTCGCCTGCCAGATCGGGGTGATTTCGCTGGCGAGATGCAACCGGATTTCGCCGATCATCTCAGGCGCGGCGAGGCGTGTGGCACCGCGGATGAAGTCCTGCCGATCGGTCATTGTCCGAGCAGGATGGCCAGCGCGACCAGCAGCCCGACCTCACGATTGAGCTTGAACAGGCTGAGGCAGCGGGGCGGGTTATCGATATCGAGCCGGATAATCTGCCACAGCAGCAGACCGGCCGGGGCGATCAGCGCGATGACGCCCAGCGGCCGCAGACCGGCAAGTCCAAAGGCGGCGAGCAGCAGAACCATCATGCCGCCATAGCACGCGATCAGGAACATCCGGGTGCCGGCGCCGAATTTGAGCGCGGTGGATTTGATCCCGGCCAGGGAATCATCCTCGCGGTCCTGATGCGCGTAGATCGTGTCGTAGCCGAGAATCCACAGGATGGTGGCGCCATAGAGCGGCAGAACCGGCCAGCCGAGCACGCCATGCGCCGCGGCGTAGCCCATCGGCGCGCCCCAACCGAAGGTGAAGCCCAGGACCAGTTGTGGCCAGTAGGTGAACCGCTTCGCCGCCGGATACAAAACGACCGGCACGAGCGACATCACCCCCAGGATTTCCGCCGAACGGTCGAGCAGCAACAGGATGACCAGCCCGACCAGCAGCAGCACCGCGAGAAAGCCCAGCGCCTGAAGCAGCGAGACCGTTCCGGCGGCGATCGGGCGGGCGGCGGTGCGGGCGACCTGACGGTCGAGTTCGCGGTCCCATACATCGTTCACCACGCAACCGGCCGCCCGCATCACCACCGCGCCGACCGCGAACAACACGATCAGATACAGGCTGAACCAGCCGCCGGCGCCCGCGAGCAGAATACTCCACAGCCCTGGCAGAAACAGCAGCCACACGCCGATCGGCCGATCCAGCCGGGCGAGCAGCGCGAACGGGCGCCACGATGCGGGCAGGCCGGCAACCCATCCTGAGGTGTCGATATCGGTGAATCCGCGATCTGCTGGTAAAGCGTCGGTCATGGCCTCGATCATTCGCCTTCATATGCCGCCGAAACTGGCAACCGGTGCGGTGATTGGCACAAATGCCGCCCAGGCGCACTACCTCGGCGCGGTGATGCGCCGGCGCGCGGGCGATGGGTTGCGCGTCTTCAACGGGACCGACGGCGAGTACGACGCCGTGATCGAGCGGATCGGACGGCAGGGTGCTGATGTGCTGCTGCGCGAACAGACCCGCCCGCCCGCGCCCGAGCCGGATTGCTGGCTGGCATTCGCCCCGGTGAAGCGCGACGCGACGGATCTGATCGTCGAGAAGGCGACCGAACTGGGGGTAAGCGCGATCCATCCGGTGTTCACCGAACGCAGCCAGACCGGGCGGGTCAATCGGGACCGGCTCGGCGCGATCGCGACCGAGGCGGCCGAGCAATCGGAACGTCTGCACGTGCCACCGGTCGCTGAACCGATTGATCTGGCGCGGTTCCTCGCCGGTTTTCCCCCGGGCCGGCGGCTGTTCGTCGCGGCGGAGCGCCAGGCCGCGCCGCCCTTGGTGCCGATGGCCGATTTGCAACCCCAGGCCCTGCTGATCGGCCCCGAAGGCGGGTTTGCGCCGGCGGAACTTGACGGCATGGCACGGCATGGGTTTGTTACCCTCGTTTCGCTCGGGCCGCGTGTTCTGCGCGCCGAGACTGCCGCCATCGCCGGGCTTGCGCGCCTCCTCGCCGCACCCGATCAGAGTTGAGATCAGGAGACACGCTTGTCGAATCCCGGAGAGGCCGATACGACGCCGATCACCTCATCGCGCCAGCTGGCCGCGTGGTTCGAGGCCGGGTGCAAGACGCCGGACGAGTTCCGCATCGGCACCGAACATGAGAGTTTCGGCTTTCGCCTGACCGACCACGCGCCGCCGCCCTACGAGGGCGGTATCCGCGACCTGCTGGAGATGATCGCGGCGGATGAGGGGCTGGCACCGATCCTGGATCGGGGCAAGCCGATCGGGCTGACCGGGCAAAATGTCTCGATCTCGCTGGAACCGGGCGGACAGTTCGAGTTATCGGGCGGGATTTTTGCCTCGCTGCACGAAACCAAGGCCGAGATCGACACGCATATCGCCCGCATCCACCGGGTCGGGCCGAAGCTGGGGCTGGGGTTTGCCTCGCTCGGATTTCACCCGACCGCGCGACAAGCCGATTTCGACTGGATGCCGAAGGGGCGCTACGCGATCATGCGCGCCTACATGCCCAAGGTGGGATCACGCGGGTTCGACATGATGCTGCGGACCTGCACGGTGCAGGCCAATCTGGATTTCTCGTCCGAAGCCGACATGGTCCGCAAAATGCGGGTGAGCTACGCGCTGCAACCGCTCGCGACCGCTCTGTTCGCCAACGGACCGTTTCGCGAGGGCAAGCCGGACGGGCTGCTGTCGAACCGGGCCTATACCTGGCTCGATGTCGACAATGCGCGTTCGGGGATTCCACGCGCCGTGTTCGAGGATGGCTTCGGCTTCGAGCGCTATGCCGACTACCTGCTCGATGTGCCGATGTATTTCGTCTATCGCGATGGGCGGTATCTCGATGCCTCAGGCCGGTCGTTCCGCGATTTCATGGCGGGCCGCCTCGCCGGATTCGAAGGCCAGACGCCGACGATCGGCGATTTCGCCGATCACGCGACCACCGCGTTCCCCGATGTGCGGCTGAAGCGGTTCATCGAAACCCGCGGGGCCGATGCCGGCAATCCGGCGATGCTGCTGGCCCAGCCCGCGCTATGGACCGGGTTGTTCTACGATGATGCCGCGCTCGAAGCGGCCCACGCCCTGGTCCGCGACATCGGGTACGACGATCTGGTCGCGCTGCGTAACGCCGTGCCGCGGTCCGGGCTCGACATCGCCTTCGGCAAAGGCTCCCTGCGCGATCTGGGCCGGGATGTGGTGGCGATCGCGGCCGAGGGGTTGCGCGCCCGGGCGCGGCTCGATGCGTCCGGCGCGGATGAGCGGATCTATCTCGCGCCGTTGCAGGCGATCGTCGATGGCGCGCCGACCCAGGCGGAGTATTGGCTGGGGCGCTATCACGGCGCCTGGCACGGCAATGTCGAGCAGATCTTCGCCGAAGCGGCGCTCTGATCCCACCGGCGCGGCTCACCCCCGCTCGCGCCACCACGCCGCCGCCAGCAGGGCGAACGCGAGCATGGCGGTCGGGATGGCCGGCGGGATCGGAATATCACGCGCGCCGGTGACCAGCGCGGCGTGACGCCGGTGCAGCAGGCCCGACCAGTTCGGTTTCGCGGTCTGGCCCAGCCAGACGATCCGCCCGCCGGTGCGCGCCGCGATCGGGGCGAACACCCGGTCCGTCGCCGCGAGATCGGCCTGTTCGGCCGGGTCGTTATTGGCCGCGCCGGCGTAGGCGGTCATGCCACCCGCCTGCACCCGCCAGACGCCGGGCAGGTTCGCCGCCAATGCCGTCGCGTAACGGCCGGGGCCGGTGCGATGCAACGGCACCATGCGCGTGGCGCCGCCCGGATCGGTCACCACGACCGATCCGGGCGCGCCGCCGCGCAGCGAGCGCCGTTCGATCCTGAGCGTGTCGCCGTCGAACCGCGCGGATAATTGCCGCGCCGCCAGCGAAGGTTCACCGAGCAGCCAATGCACCGTGCGCCGCAGCAACGGCTCGGCCGGTCCCGCCATGGTCGGGTCATGCGCCAGGGCGCCGCGCGCCCAGAGCCAGAACTGATCCGACAGCAGCATCGCGACGCGCCCCTTGCCGGCATGCGCCAGAATGAGCAACGGCGCACGCGCCGGACCCTGGGTGCGCAGCAGGGTGACGCCGGCGGATTGCTGCACGCTTTCATAGCGATACCACGGGCCGAGGTGATCATGCGCCAGCGCCGCGGTGACCGGATCACGCCGCCCGGCACGCGTGAGCGTCGGGTCGAACCGGCCGGTCACGGTGCCGGCGCCATAGGGGCGCGCCGGCAGGATCGGTTCCAGCGGTGAGCGATCGAGCGAGTTTTCCCCCTCGAATTCGGCACCGGCCTCGATCAGCAGCGCGCCGCCGGCGCGGACATGGTTGGTGATATTGGCGAGGTAGGGCGGCAGCAGCAGATCGTCGTTGGCGAATTGGTCGAGAATGATCAGGTCGAATTTGCCGAGGTCGCGCCCGAACAGCTGATTGACCGGAAACGGGATCAGCGCCATGTCGCGCACCGGGGCGGCGAGCGGCTCGCTCGGCAGACGCAGGATGGTGAAATTGACCAGCCGCACCGCCGGATCGGCTTTCAGAAGCAACCGCCAGGTGCGCAGACCCGGATTGGGCGCGCCCGCGATCAGCAACACGGTCAACCGCCGCCGCACCCCGGCCAGATCGAACACCGCCTGATCGTTCGCGGTCGATACCGCGCCCGCCAGCGGTTGCGCCGCCACCGCGACCACGGCAGTCCCGGCATGGGCGATCCTGAGCCGCACCACCGTCGGGGTACCGACCGTCGCGATCACCCGCGCCGCGATCCGGCCATCGACCGAGACACTCACCGGCACCTGATCGCCGCGATCGTCGCGCCCATGATCGCGCACCACGAAGCGCAGCGCGACGTGATGCCCGACCAGACCATAGCGGGGCGCCGCGATCAGGCTGAGCGCACGGTCGGTCTGGTTGCCCGAGGCCGCGAGCAACGCCGATACCTTTACGCCGGGCGGTATCCGCACCGGCCGATCGGTGGCCTCGCCATCGGTAATCGCCACCACCCCGGCCAGCCGATCGGGCGGGATCGCCGCCAGCGCCGTGCGCAATGTGGCAAACAGCGGCGTGCCGTCGTCATGCGATCCGGTCACGCTCACCACGCGCAGCCGGGTGTCCGGCGGCAGGGTCGCGACCAGATGATGAAACGCGACATCGGCGAGCCGCGTTCGATCGCCGATCGTCATCGAGGGCGAACGGTCGCGGATCACCAGGGCGATGTCGGGCAGCGGCGTCGTTGTCCGCACCTGCCAGCGCGGTCCGGCGAGAACGGCGAGCAGCAGGGCGAACCCCAAGGCGCGCAGCACGGCGCCGCGCGCCCGCCGCGCCATCCCGGCCAGCACGACCAGTGCCGCCAGCACCGCCAGCGCGATCAGCGCCGGAACCGGGATCAGGGGTGAAATGCCGATCGGCAGCATCATTGCGCGAGACGGCGCAGGATCGCCGGGATCTGCACCTGATCGGATTTATAGGTACCGGTCAGCGCATACATCACGAGGTTGACGCCGAACCAGTCGGCATCCTGGCGTTGCCCCGGCGCACCGGGCAGCAGCGCGCGCATCGGCATGCCCGCGCCATCGACCGCCCAGGCCCCGGCCCAGTCATTCGAGCCGATCACCACCGGGCTGACCCCGTCGGCATCACGTCCGCCCTTGGCCGCGATAAAGACCGGCGCCCCATCGAACCGCCCCGGAAAATGCCGGGCGAGAAAAAACGTGTGCGCCAGCGTATCACGATCGGTCAGGGTTTCCAGCGGTGGAATCGCAAGACAGGCGGTGGCCTTGCGCAGCGCCGCCCCCGCCCCCGGATCGAACCCGGCGCCGGACCCGGCCAGCTCCGCGCCGCCGCCGTCAGTGTCGATCACCAGAAGTCCGCCACCGGCCATGAACGCATCGAGCGCGCGGCAGGCCGAAGGGTCCGGCGGACGTGTGGCGGCGGTGATCGGCCAATAGAGCAGCGGATAGAAATTCAGATTATCGGCTCCCGGCGTGACACCGCGCGGCGCGGCCAGGCGTGCCGCGGTTTCCTGATTGACCAGATCGGAGATCGCGCCCAGCCCGGCCCGGCTGACCGCGTCGATCCGCGCATCGCCGGTGCGGACATAGGCGAGCATCGGGGCCAGCGCGCCGGGCGGCGGCGCGGCATGCGCGCGGGGTGCGAGGCCGAGCAGCAGCAGCGCCGCCACCCCGGCGCGCCACCGCAGCGCGCCGCGCAGCAGCAACGAGATCAGCCCATCCGCGATCAGGATCGCCAACGCCAGCGCCAGAACCGGTGGACCGAAGCGCCGGGCGCGCGGCACCGCATCCAGCCCCATCACCGGCACCGTCGCCGGAAAGGCCGCTGCCGCCGGCACCGGCACATGATCCCCGATATTGAGGGCCACCACCCCATGCGCATTGCCCCATAGTCCCGGCGGATGGAGCGGCGAGACCATCGTCGTGATAAAATCGCCCGCGGCCAGGGATCGCGCCGCCGCACCCGGCACCACCAGCGCGCCGGCGCCGTTGAGCACCCGCAGGGGTCGCAACAGGCCCGATTTCGGGGCCGAGCCGAGTCCGAGATGCACCAGACGATCGATCAGCGCCGGAAAATCCGCCGCGATCGGCCAGTTCGACCAGGCGGCGTTCGCCGTGGTCAGCACCGACACCAGCGCGCCGCGCCCCTGCCGCGCGCCCAGAACAATCGGCGTGCCATCGCTCAGCCGCGCCCATACCGTGGCCGGGTCGAGGGTGGCGGGATCGGCGAGGATCTGACGCGAGACCGTCGCATGGTCCGGCAACGCCAGACCGGCGAGGGGTGAGTCACGATCGAACGCGGCAATCCGCTCGGGCTTGCCGGCAGCCAGCGCGCTGCCCAGTTCGCGCACGCCGCGCATCAGCGTATCGGGGGTCAAAGCGTCGGGTTGCGGCGCGGTCAATGGCCCGGCAAAGCGGATCACGACACCGCCCGCCGCCATGAAGCGGCGCAGCCGGCCGATTTCACCGGGGTCGAGCGGCAGATCGGCCATGATGATGGCGCTGACCCCGGCGGCGATCAACTGATCGACCCTGCCGGTGCGGACAAGGGTGCCCACCGGCAGCGCCCGCCGGACGTAATAGAGGGTGCCGAGCAGCCGTTGTTCGGGATTGGCGGTGCCGCCCGAGGCCAGCCCGACGGTGACCAGCCGGGTCGCGCCATCGAGCAGCGCGATGCCGCCGGGTGCGGCGGCGCCGGGCAGCGCCAGTCTGGCGACCTGTGCGGCGAGCGCCACCGGCAGGTCAAACCGCGCCTCGCCGTGTGTGGCGCCCGGCGATACCCTCACCACGACCCGCGCCAACGCGGCACCGGACGCCGCCTCGGCCAGCACCGGTTGCAGGATCGCCGCGGGCTGCGCCACCACGCCCAGCCGGGCGATCAACGCCCCATCCGGCGCGAGGCCGGGAGGGTACAACAGGCGGATGGATTTCGCGCCATTGGTGATGATCCATGCAGGGTCGAGCGCGGCGACGAAGCGGTTAAGCCCCGGCGCGGCCAGGGCATCGGCCAGATACACCCCGGTAATGTCGTGGTTGTGGCGGCGCACGGCGCGCACCGCCGCCGTGTCCTGCGCGCGGTCGGCCGGCCAGGGTTCGGCATGCAGGGCGCCGAGCGCCGCCAGCGCGCCGGTGCGGGCAAGGACGCCGCTCGCCTGCGGTTGACGCCCCGCCGCGGTGCCGGCGGTGGCGAGCAGGATCACGCCGCGGTGTCCCGCTTGATCGACAATGCGGCGCGCCGCCGCGATCCGGGCGGAAAAATCCGGCGCCGCCGCCCAGGAATTATCGATCACGAGCAGGATCGGTCCGGTGCCGGGCAACAGGCGGGGCGGCACGATCTGCGGCCCGGCGAAGCCGATGATCACCAGCGCCGCGGCGAGCAGACGCAGCAGCAGCAGCCAGATCGGCATCCGCACCGGGCTGCGTTCGGTCGGCAGAATGTCGCGCAGCAGGCGGAGCGGGGGAAACACCTGCCGGCGCGGCGCCGGGGGAGTGGCGCGCAACAGGAAATAGAGCGCCGGCAGCAGGATCAACCCCGCCAGGATCGCCGGGGTGGCGAAGCTGATCGGGCCGATCATGCGACCGGCTCCAACCCGGCGCGGAGCGCCGCCAGCGCGGGGCCGGGCGAGGCGTCGGTGCGGTGAAACACCGGCACCAGCCGCGCCGCCTCCGCCGCATTGACCACCAGGGCGCGCTGAGCCGCGATCCGGGCGCGGTAGGCGGCGGCGACATCCTCGGCGCGGGCGACATCCTCCGGCGGGTCATTGCTCGCCGCTTCGAACAGGACCCGGCCGCGATAGGGGAATTCGCACTCGGCGGGATCGAGCAGGTGAAGCAGGGCGCCGCCGCGCGCCGCCGCGCCATGCCGCGCCAGACCGGCGGTGAGCGCATCGGCCGGATCGAGAAAGTCGCCGATCATCGCCAGCCGTCCGGGCGGCGGCGTTGCGGTCGCGGGGAGCAGAAACCCGGCGGCGAGGCGATCGAGCGCGCCCGGACCAGCGAAGGCCGGGGTGCGGCCGAACAGGGCCACCCGCTCGCCACCATCGAGCGCCAGGGCGGCGAGGGCGAGGGCGAGCAGCATCGCCCGGTCGCGCTTGGTCTCGCCGCTGCGCTGGCTGGAGAATGCCATGCCGGGATGGTCCTGGAGGGCGATCACCAGGGTTTCGACCGATTCCCATTCACGCTCGCGGACGTAGAGCCGCTCGCCGCGCGCGCTGCGCCGCCAGTCGATACTGCGGGGGGCATCGCCGTCCCGCACGTCGCGATATTGCCAGAATTGTTCGCCGGCCCCGGCGCGGCGCCGGCCATGCCGGCCGGGCGTGGCACTCGCGGCGAGGCGCTGGGCGGCCAGCACGAGCGCCGGCAGCCGCGCCGCCAGGACCTGCGCCGCCGCGACGTGCCGGCCGGCCGATGGGGAGGGATGCCGGTCAGCCAAGCGCCTTGGTCACCACCCGGCCGATCAATGCCTCGACCCCGGCGCCCTCGGCGCGGGCCGCGAAGGACAGGCCCATCCGGTGGCGCAGCACCGGCGGCGCCAGGGCGGCGACATCGTCGAGACTTGGCGCCTCCCGCCCATCGAGCAGGGCGCGCGCCCGGCAGGCGAGCATCAGCGCCTGGGCGGCGCGCGGCCCCGGCCCCCAGGCCAGCGCCTCGGCGAGTTCGGGGATGAGCGGCGTTTCCGGCCGCGCGCCGCGCACCAGCCGCAGGATGCCGTCGAGCACATGCTCGCCCACCGGCATGGCGCGCACCAGATGCTGCGCCGCCCGCAACCCCGCCGGGTCGAGCACGGGGCGCACCTCGGCCTGGGCGATGCCGGTGGTGGCGAGCAGCATCGCCCGTTCGTCGGGCAGGCTTGGATAATCGATCCGGATTTCGAACAGGAAGCGATCGAGCTGCGCCTCCGGCAGCGGGTAGGTCCCCTCCTGTTCCAGCGGATTCTGGGTCGCCAGCACATGGAACGGTTCGGGCAACGCACGGTTCAGCCCGGCGACCGCGACGCGGTTTTCGGCCATCGCCTGCAACAGCGCGGACTGGGTGCGCGGGCTGGCGCGGTTGATTTCATCGGCCATCAGCAATTCGGTGAAGACCGGCCCCTCGATGAAGCGGAAGCTGCGGCCGCCGGCGGCGTCGGTCTCGAGGACCTCGCTGCCCAATATATCGCCGGGCATCAGGTCGGGGGTGCATTGGATCCGCCGTGTCGCCAGACCGAGTGCGGCGGCGAGGGCCTCGACCAGACGGGTCTTGCCGAGGCCCGGCACACCGACGATCAGCGCGTGACCGCCGGACAGGATCGCGGCGAGACATTGCTCGATCACGGCGTCCTGGCCGAGGATGACCCGCCGGATTTCATCGCGCGCCGCGGCCAGCCGGGTGGTGGTGGCGGCGAACCGCGCCAGAATATCCGTCTCGGATGCGATATATCCGGCGGGGACATCATTTTGCAACATGCTGGTCATTTGTGATCGCCTGTGTGGTTTTACCGGGAGTGCCGCCTGCCTATATCAACATGTATGAACGATCAGGTCGAAGCATAGAGGCGCGCCATTGTGAACGATTTCCACCGTAACGCCGGAGAGTCGCCGCTGTTTCCGACAATGGGGACCATGGCGCAGAACCCGTCGAAGGACAACGGCCTGGCGTCATGCAGTCACGGGCGGACGCTGCGGACGATGGCGCCGCTCGCCGCGACGGGAAGTCCGCGGCGTGTGCCGGTGGATTGCGGTGATCTGCCGTTCGTGATCCGGCGCGATGGCGTCTGGTTGTATCGTGGCTCGCCGATCACGCGGAAATCGATGGTGTGCCTGTTCGCCAGCGTGCTCAAGCGCGATGCCGAGGGGCAGTTCCTGCTGGAGACCCCGGCCGAACGCGGGCGGATTGCGGTGGAGGATTCACCGTTCGTCGTGGTCGGGCTCGACTGGACCGGGGATGGACGCTCTCAGGTGCTGAATTTTCGGACCAACATCGATCAGATCGTGACCGCCGGGCCGGCGCACCCGCTGCGGATCGCCCATAACCTGCTGACGTGCGAGCCGACTCCTTATGTGCATCTGCGCGATGGCGACGGGATGTTTCCGATCGAGGCGCGGATCAACCGGGCGGTCTATTACGAGCTGGTCGCGCTGGCCGAGCCCGGTGTGCGGTTCGGCCGGAATGTGCTGGGGGTCTGGAGTCAGGGGGCGTTTTTCTCGCTCGGCGAGATCTCGTCCTGCACCGATTGATCCGGGCTGACGGCGGGTTCACAATGACCCGGTGATGAATGTCGATGAAATCCGGCGCCGGCTCAGCCATCCGGCCGCCGCGCCCAAGCCGGGTGTGCCGGCTTGCGGCGCGCGATCGGCCGCCGTGCTCGTCGCGATCGATCCGGCGGCGGGGGTGTGGCTGACCCGGCGCTCGGCGGATCTGGCGCATCACGCCGGCCAGGTGGCGCTGCCGGGCGGCACGCTCGACCCCGGCGATGCGTCTCCCGAGGCGGCGGCGTTGCGCGAGGCGTGGGAGGAGATCGGCCTCGATCCCGCGCTGGTCGAAGTGATCGGGCGGCTCGACGATTTCGCGACCGGCACCGGGTTTCACGTGACGCCGGTGACCGCCCTGATCCATGGCACGCCCCGGTTCACCGCCGCACCCGGCGAGGTCGCGGCGATTTTTCCGCTCGGCCTTCATATTCTGCTCGATCCCGCGCTGCCGGAATGGCGCCGCGGCACCTGGCATGGCGGCACGCGCGACTTTCCGGTCTGGCCGCACCCCGATCATGTGATCTGGGGGGTGACGGCGTGGATTCTGTACCGGCTGGCGCGGGTGCTGCGCGGGTGAGCGGGGTCAGTCAAGCGGCTGACTGGCGGGTGAAGCGGCGGTTTTGGTTTGCGGTTGCATCGGCACGTTGATCAGATAGGGGTAATCAAAGGCGGCGCCATCGTTGACATCGACCCCGGTGCCGATGATGCCGCCGAACAGGATGTTGCCGAATTCAAGATTTTTTGTCGTGGACGCGACAATACGGACGCCGGGACGAAATCCCGGTCTGGAGCATTCGACGTTGAGATCATCATAGTCGCGATGCACCGTGACAGTGCCGGGCGCACGGACAAACCAGGTGCCGTCCTTGTTTTTCAGAGTGCACAAGGCGTTGGCGACAGTATGATCGTAGGAGTTGCCGCCGACGGAATAGGTTGCCACCGAGATGGTCTGGTGCGATCCATCCATGATCGAGGCGCAGCCGGCAGCGGGTAGCAAAAGCATGATCGGTATGATCATTCGGGGAAGCGGATAGGACATGAAGTCTCCTGCGTGATCTCGGTTATGGTTGCGGTGTCCGAACCGGATGATCGGATCACCGTAATGCGGCGAGGCAGTTTTGCAGGCGCGGATTAACAGCGTTCTAACGGTCGAGATTTTTTGTAACAGACGGACCTCATTGTCATGGTGATTGAAGACGGGTCCCGGGGGCCGATGGAACCGGCGGGGTTGGCGGCGTTGTGGCGGGTCATTCCCGAAGC
>NZ_JBMFGY010000019.1:40801-42034 GCF_049977125.1 Acidiphilium sp.
GGGGGCCGATGGAACCGGCGGGGTTGGCGGCGTTGTGGCGGGTCATTCCCGAAGCGCGGGTCGTTGGCGGGGCGGTGCGGGATCGGTTGGCGGGGCGGGCGGTGGCGGATGTCGATCTGGCGTGTCCGCTCTCGCCGGAGGCTGTGATGGCGCGGTTGGCGGCGGCGGGGGTGCGGGCGATTCCGACCGGGATCGCGCATGGGACGGTTACCGCGCTGGTCGATGGGCAGGGGTTCGAGATCACCACATTGCGGCGTGACGTGGCGACCGACGGGCGGCATGCGGTGGTCAGGTTCATCGATGACTGGCGCGAGGATGCGGCGCGGCGGGATTTCACGATCAATGCGATGTCGATGGATCAGGCGGGGACGGTGTTCGACTATTTCGGCGGCCGGGCCGATCTGGCGCAGGGCATCGTGCGGTTCGTTGGCGATCCGGCGCGGCGGATCGGCGAGGATTATTTGCGCATTCTGCGGTTTTTCCGGTTTTTCGCCCGCTATGCGCAGGGCGCGGCCGATGCGGCCGCGGTTGCGGCGATCATTGCGATGCGCGAGGGGTTGCGCCGGCTTTCGGCCGAGCGGGTGTGGCAGGAACTCAAGCGGATTCTGGTCGCGCCCGATCCGCGGGCGGCGCTGGCGCTGATGCGGACGAGCGGGGTGCTCGCGATCGTGCTGCCGGAGGCGGGGGGATTCGACGCCTTCGATGCGATGATCGGCGCGGCGGCACCGGTCGATCCGCTGCTGCGGGTGGCGGCGCTGATCCCCGATGATCCGGCGATCGCGGATCGGTTGAAACTCTCGGATGCCGAGCGCGCGCGGATCGGGAGGTTGCATGAAGCGCCCCTGCTCGCCACCGATGCCGATGACGCCGCGCTGCGCCGCGCCCTGGCCGATTGGGAGGGGGCGACGCTGATCGATCGGACCTGGCTCGCACCGGGTGCGGAGCGCGCGGATCTGCGCCGCCGCCTGGCCGGAATGGCGCGGCCGGTGTTTCCACTCAAGGGGCGCGATGCGGTCGCGCTGGGCATGATGCCGGGACCGGCGGTCGGCGCGGGATTGGCCGCGGTGCGGCTGTGGTGGCTGGAACAGGGATGTCTGCCGTCGCGGGACGATTGCCTGGCCAAGCTGGCGACGCTCATATCGTGATGGGCAGATCGTGATGGGGGCCGGTACCGGACGGAGATTGGGGAGCAGCGCGATATTCCTCGATTTTATTGCTATATCGTAACGATTT
>NZ_JBMFGY010000020.1:0-41384 GCF_049977125.1 Acidiphilium sp.
TGGGCGAAACTGGCGGATGAGCTGATCCCATTCCGGGTAGGTGGCCAGCGGCGGGACTTCGTGTTCGGCGGAGGTAGCGGGGCGAGCGGCATTGGCGGGTCGCGAGTCGGTCGGGTCCGGAGGTGTTCGCGGTGGTTCGGTGTCGGAGGGGACAAGCTTTGCCGCATCGAGCCAGGTTTCGGAGGCGGGTTCGCCCGGCGGGTGGTCCGGCAGGGTCCAGAGGCCGGAATTGTCGTCGCGATAGGCCGGCTCGACGATATGGGTTCGCGCGTCGAAGCCGATCCGCATCTGGCCGAAATCATTGCCCAGCAGATTGCCGATGACGCGGGAGATGGCAGGTGAGGCAGGGTCGGCGGCCTGGAACAGCGTGCGGCCTTTTTCGACCCAGGCATCGCCATCGATATAATCGGGGTCGAACAGGGCGCGGGCGAGCCGGGCGAGCCGGGCGGCGGCCGTGGTCCCGCTGGCCGGCGAGGCAGTGTGAAACGGCTGGAACAGGCGGCGCAGGCCGGGATACGCGAGGGTCGCGAGGTGTTCGACCCGCGCGTCCTCGATCAGGGCGATCAGGACGAGCTGGATCGGCTTGAGGGTACCTGGCGCGAGGCGTTCCGGGGTGAAACGCAGATGCGCGCCGGCATGGGCGATGGCGGCGTAGTGGATCGGGGTGGTTTCGTTCGGCGCGTGGCCGCCAAACGGATCGGGCAGGCGGATCACCCCCGGAGCAAAGCTGGGGCGTGCGGGCGTGACGGGTGCCGCCGCGGGTTTGGGTTCGAGCTTGGGGTAGATGTTCCAGAGTGCGCCGAGAAAGCCGGCGAGGCGGCGTTCGATTGCGGCGAACGGCATGGGAGGGTCCGGGATCACCGGAGACAGGCATCGACCGTGGCGGAGAGGGCGGCGCGAAGGTCGGGATCGTCGGTGAGCGGCAGGATCAGGGCGGTTTCGCAGGCATCGGCGGGCGAAATGCCGCGCGCGATGAGCCGGCCGGCGTGGATCAACATGCGGGTGGAGGCCCCCTCGTCGAGACCATGGCCGCGCAGATTGCGCGCGGCGGCACCGATGGCGACGAGGCGGTCGGCGACATCGGGCGCGATGCCGGCTTCATGGGCGATGATTTCGGCCTCCAGCGCCGGGGCGGGATAGAGGAATTGCAGTGCTGCGAAACGCTGCTTGGTCGATTCCTTGAGGTCTTTCATCACACTCTGGTAGCCGGGGTTGTAGGAGATCACGAGGTGGAAATCGGGGTGGGCGGTGATCAGCTCGCCGGTTTTTTCGAGCGGGAGAACCCGGCGGTCGTCGGCGAGCGGGTGGATCACCACGGTGGTGTCCTGCCGCGCTTCGACGATTTCATCGAGGTAGCAGATCGCGCCGTGGCGCACCGCGCGGGTGAGCGGGCCGTCGTGCCAGATCGTGCCGGTCGCATCGAGCAGGTGGCGGCCGGTGAGATCGGCGGCGGTCATGTCCTCATGGCAGGCGACGGTGATCAGCGGCTTGCCGAGACGCCACGCCATGTATTCGATGAAACGTGTCTTGCCGCAGCCGGTCGGGCCTTTCAGCATGATCGGCATGCGGGCAGCATGGGCGGCGGTGAACCGGGCGATCTCGTTGCCGATCGGGCGGTAGTAGGGTTCCGTCGCGATTTTGGTTGTCATGGATTGGGGGTGATAAGAAGAGAAGGCTTCTTTTTTGTAAAAAAGAAGCAAAAAACTTTTTTTAGTTGGGGTGGAGATGGTTTCACTGCTCGGGGCTTCCCGTTATCTGTGGCCGGCGGTGCTTTCGTTCGGGAGGCCCTCGATCGGGCATTCCTCGACGCCGACGGTGGTGCGGGTCATGGCTTCGACCATCTCGCGGGTGCCTTCGGGATCGCTGATCCATTTCTGATAGAAATCATACGGGCATTCCGCAACACCGGTGACACCTTCGCGCGAGTTGATCTTGCCGGTGTAGCCGCGATGGAGCAGCTTGAAGAGGTGGTTTTCGCTCTGCATGGTGCGCCTTGCGTCGCGGATCAGCGAGACCGAAAGCTGAGCGTAGTTGATGCCGTATTCCTCGGTGCCGCATTCGCCGAGGGTGCGGCCGTCGAACCCGATGATCGCCGAATGGCCGAAATAGGAATAGACCCCGTCGAACCCGGTGGCATTGGCGACCGCGACATAGGTGTTGTTCGCCCAGGCCATCGCCTTGGCCATGATGATCTGCTGCTCCTTGGCGGGATACATATAGCCCTGGCAGCGAATGATGAGTTCGGCCCCCTTCATCGCGCAATCGCGCCAGATTTCGGGGTAGTTGCCGTCATCGCAGATGATCAGGCTGATTTTCAGGCCCTTGGGTCCGGGCGACATGTAGGTACAGTTGCCGGGGTACCAGCCTTCGATCGGCACCCAGGGCATGATCTTGCGGTATTTCTGGACGATGTCGCCCTGGTCGTTCATCAGGATGAGCGTGTTGTAGGGGGCTTTGTGCGGGTGGTCTTCATGGCGTTCGCCGGTGAGCGAAAAGACGCCCCAGACCTTGGCCTTCCGGCAGGCGGCGGCGAAGATCTCGGTCTCCTCGCCGGGGCAGGACGAGGCGGTTTCGTACATCTCCGCACTGTCGTACATGATGCCGTGGGTCGAGTATTCGGGGAAGATCACCAGGTCCATGCCGGGCAGGCCGGTCTTCATGCCGACCACCATGTCCGCGATTTTCTGCGCGTTTTCCAACACCTCGGCACGGGTGTGCAGCCGGGGCATCTTGTAGTTGACCACGGCGACGCCGACCGTGTCGTTGCTGCTGGAAATATCACCGTGAATCATGGCCGATGTCTCCTGATGGGTTGAAATGATCTGGATGGTGAGAGGTGAGGGACGGCGGAACAGTGCGATCCGCCTGCTGTGGGAGAGAAGAAACCGGGGGCTCGGCTTCAATCATTACTGGGTGCCGCACGTATTTCATTGGTGAACCAACACGAAGGACCGGCTCCGTAGCTGCCGGTCACCGTGCATCGTCCGCATAGACCAGCACCGGCCGGATACCGCATCCGGCCGGCGCTTTGCGACCTACACGACCGGCGGGGTGCCGAACGATAGGACCGGTGCCGCGTGCGGCTGCTTGCACATGTCACCGCAATCGCTGTCGAGCGAGCAGCAGAGCGAGCAGATGCTGCCGGCGTGGAACGGGCAGGAGGTCATGTCCTGCTTTTCGTATTCATAGCCGCAGGACACGCAGTTCAGCGTCGAGTGGTCCACCCCGGCGGCGTAGGTCGCCTCGCGGGCGATGTAGTATTTACCCTTGGTCGCGATCGCGATGATCGGCGAGGCGACGAAGGCGACGCCGAGGGCGATGAAGGACGAGAACGCCGCCGCATAGGCGCCGAACAATCCGAAGAAGGCGGCGACCGAGATGATCGAGGCGATCACCATCGAGCCGAAGCCGACCGGGTTGAAATTGTAGAGATGCGCCCGTTTGAACTCGATGTAGGAGGGGCTGAGTTTCAGCAGCGGCTTGTTGATCACGAGGTCGGCGACCACCGCACCGATCCAGGCGACCGCGACATTGGAGTAGAAGCCGAGGATCTTGCCGAGGAAGCTGAACATGTTGGCTTCCATCAGCGTGAGCGAAATGCCGATGTTGAGGAAAATGTAGACGATGCGGCCGGGATGAGCGTGCAGCAGCCGCGAGAAGAAGTTCGACCACGACAGCGAACCCGAATAGGCGTTGGTCACGTTGATCTTGATCTGCGAGAGCACGACGAAGAAGGTCGCGACCGAAATCGCCACCATGCCGGCGCCGAACATCGCGGTGAACCCGGCGTGATACATCTGGATCGGTTCATTGGCCTTGGCGAGCGGCGTGCCGTGGTTGAACGCGACCGAGGCAAAAAACGAGCCCATCAACTGCTTCGCCGCCCCGAGAATGACCCAGCCCGGACCCGCGCCGAGCACGGCGAGCCACCAGCCGATCGAGTTCTGCTTGGTCTTGTCCGGCATGAACCGCAGATAATCCGCCTGTTCACCGATCTGCGCGATCAGCGACAGCGCGATCCCGGCGGCGGCACCGAACAGCAGCGGGTTGAACGCGGTGCCCGAGGGCGACGCCCCGGCGAAGCTGGTCCACTGGCTGATCGCATGCGGATCGACCGCGAGCACCGCGATCGGCGGCGAGAACAGCAGGAACAGCCATACCGGCTGGGTCCAGACCTGCAATTTCGAAAGCAGCGTCATCCCGAACGCGACCAGCGGAATGATCAGCAATGAGGCGAGCGCGTAGCCCCAGGGCAGCGGCAGGCCGAAATAGAGCAGGAAGGCCTGCGCCATGATCGAGCCTTCGAGCGCGAAGAAAATGAAGGTGAAGCTCGCATAGATCACCGAGGTGATCGTCGAGCCCAGATAACCGAACCCGGCGCCGCGCGTCAGCAGATCGACGTCGACATTGTATTTCGCGCAATAATACGCAATCGGAATCCCGGTGAGAAAGATCACCGTCGCCGCCGCGAGAATCCCGTAAAACGCATTGGTGAACCCGTACTGCACCGCGAGCGATCCGCCGATCGCCTGATCGGCCAGATACGCAATGCCGCCGAGTGCTGCGGAGAACACCGCATATTGCGACCAGGTCCGGAAACTCTTGGGGGCATAGCGGAGCGAATAATCCTCGATGACCGGATTATTGACGAAGCGGTTGAACTTCCGCTTCTTCGGCACGGCTCCGCCTTCGGGTTTCGGCACGCTCCCGCCTTCGGGCAAGGTAATCGACATGGCTGCACCTTTCGATCGATGAAGATGAATTTTCAGTAAATTGATCAGGCCATGTCAGGCCCCCAGAGCGGAATGGGCTTAATCGCGCCCCGCGCTGCGTAGAACTACGTAGACCCCAGCGCCCGCATCGCGATCGAGACTGCCGACGCCCGGTTTTCGACCCCGAGTTTCACGTAGATCTGCTCGAGATGTTTATCGACCGTGCGGGGGCTGACTGTCAGAATCGCGCCGATGTCGCGGTTCGATTTCCCCCGCGCCAGCCAGAACAGCACTTCCGCCTCGCGCGGCGTCAGCGCCGCATGCGCTCGCAACCGCGCCAGATCCGCCTCGACATCCTGCTGGGTGATCCGCAGCAGAAACTCATCCGTCCCGATCTGCCCGAGCAGCGCGATTTCGACCACACGATCCGCCAGATCGAGCATCTGGGTTTCGCTCGTGGTCTCGCGCGCGATCCGCTCGGCCAGCCACGCCGCGATCGCCGCCGGCAACGGCTCGCCCGCACCCAACCCGGCCAGTTTCGCCGCCTGACGCGTGCTCCACAAAATCCGCCCACCCCGGTCGCAGGCGAGCAGAAACCGCCCTGCCGCATCCATCGCCGCCTGCACGCTCCGTGTCAGCCCGGCATTGGCCAGATGCACCTTCAGCCGCGCCGCGACCTCGTCGGGCCGCACCGGCTTGGTCACATAATCCACCCCGCCCGCCTGCAATCCGTCGATCACGTGATTGGTCTCGGCAAGCCCGGTCATGAAAATCACCGGCACCAGCGCACACGAAGCCCGCTGCTTGATCCGCCGGCAGGTCTCGAACCCGTCGATCCCCGGCAGCATCGCATCGAGCAGCACGGCATCCGGGGTGATCCGGTCGATGATGCTCAACGCCATCTCGCCCTGCAACGCGACCAGCACATTGTACCCCGCCGCTTCCAGCGTCTCAGTCAGCAGCCCCAGCATCGCCGGATCGTCGTCCACCACCAAAATCGTCGGCCGGAAATTCATGCCGCGTCCCGATCGAGATCGGCGAGGGCCGCGATCAGTTCCGGCAGCCGGAACGCCTCCAGCAACCCCCGCAGATCCGCAAGCCCCGGCGCCAGCGCCGGATCGGCCGCCGCAATCTCGTCGATCCGCTCGCGCAGCGGCCGCACGAACCCGATCTCTGCCAGCCGCCGCAACTCCCCGGCATAGGGTGCCAGCCGCGCCAACGGTGCCGGTTCCGCCGGTTTCGCCGCCTCGCTCGACCAGGTCAGATCGAGCAACCGCCCGATCTCATCGAGCAACCCCCGCAGATCGACCGGCTTGGCCATCACCGCGTCGAACGGCGCCGGACCGCCCCGCAACCGCGCCACTTCCGCGGCATCGGCCGAAATCAGCACCATCGGCGTCGCCTCATGCCCCGCACCCCGCAACCGCGCCGCCAGCGTGAGCCCGTCGCAATCCGGCATGGTCAGGTCGAGCAGAAACAAATCGGGCCGCGCCGAGCCGGCCAGCCGCAGACACGTCTCGGCATCCGGTGCCGCCAGAACCTCGAACCCCAGCGGCCCCAGCGCATCCTCCAGCAGCGCCCGATGCGTCGCATTGTCATCGGTCACCACTATCCGCCGCCGCCGCCCCAGATACCCGCTCACCGCCGGGCGCGGCGGCGCGATCGCCACCCCCTGGCTACGATGCGACAGCATCAGCCGCACGCTGAAACTGCTCCCCCGCCCCGGTTCGGAGCGCACCGTCACCTCGCCGCCCAGGATCTGTGCGAGCAGCTTGGTGATCGTCAGCCCCAGCCCGATCCCCGGCGGTGCCGCCCCGGCGCGCGGCGCGATCCGCTCGAACGGCTCGAAAATCCGCGCGAGCTGATCCGGCGCAATCCCCGGCCCGGTATCGCTCACGGTGAATTCCGCCACCTGCCCCGGCACCCGCACCGCCAGCCGCACCTCGCCCACGCTTGTGAATTTGATCGCGTTCGACAGCAGGTTGATCAAGATCTGTCGCAGCCGCGTCGGGTCGGTCATCACCGTCTCCGGCAGGGTCTGCGGGCAGTCGAACACGAACCCGATCCCCCGCGCCGCCGCCTGATGGCTGAACATATCGGCAATCTGGCTCAGAAACTCATGCAGCCGGATCTCCCGCCGCTCGATCTCGATCCGCCCCGCCTCGATCTTCGCAATATCCATCAACCCTTCGATCAACCCTGACAGATGCTCGCCGGACCGGCGGATCACCCGCACCGCATGGCGGCGCTTTTCCGGAATCGCGGGGTCGATCTCGAGCAATTGCGCATAGCCCAGAATTGCATTGAGCGGCGAGCGCAACTCATGACTGATCCCGACCACGAACCGGCTTTTCGCCAGATTGGCCGATTCAGCCGCCGCCCGCGCGCGCGCCAATTGCGCATCGGTGCGCCGGTGCGCGGCAATCTCGGCCAGCAGCAAGCCGGTCTGCTGCCCCGTCTCCGCCTCGGCCGCCGCCCGCGATTCCCACCCCAGCACACCCAGCCACGAGACCACCCCCGCCACGATCGCGAGCAGAAAAAACGCCCGCCACAAAGCATGCGCCAGCAACCCCGCCGCCGCACCATCCCCCGGACTCGCCAATTGATACAACGCCGCCAGCACCATCCCGAGCAACAGCACCGCGACACCGAACACGAAGGCGAATCGCAGCACCGGCGGTGACAGCCGGCGCCGCAGCCAATCCGGCAGCACCGGCGCAATCATCGCTGATAACTGTACCCCATACCGCCCCTGCGGCTTGCACGCATCATGGCACCTTGCCTCCAGCGTGCAGCAGAGCGAACAGATCGGCGCGGCATAGACCGGGCAATGCGCCATATCCGCCGCCTCGAACCCGTTGCCGCACACGCCGCACACCAACACCCCGCGCCCCTGCCACGACGCCCGCGGCTTGCGCGCCAGATAGAACCGCCCGCCACCCGCCGCCGCAATCGCCGGCGCCGCGCCGATCGCGATCACCAGCGCCAGAATCGGCGAAAACGCATGCGCCACCGCCCCCAGCCACCCCGCCATCGCCATGCAGCCCACCGCCACCGCCAGCCCCATCGCCCCCAGCCCGACCGGGTTGAGATCGAACAGATGCGCCCGCTTGAATTCGATCCGGCGCGGCGCCAGCCCCAACGGCTTGGCGATCGCGATATCCCCGAAAATCGCCCCCACCCACGAACACGCCAGCACCGCATAAAACGCCAGAATATGCTCGATCGCCCGATAGATCCCCAACTCCATCAACAACAACGCAATCGCGACATTGAAGAACACCCACACGATCCGCCCGGGATGCCGATGCGTCAGCCGCGAGAAAAAATTCGACCAGGCGATCGACCCGGCATAAGCATTGGTCACATTGATCTTCAATTGCGCCACCAGCACCAGCGCCACGGTCAGCGGGATCGCCATGAAGGCGAGCGGATGCGGCAGCACCATCCCCCAGGCCGCGCGATACATCGCCACCGGCTGCCCCGCCTCGCCGAGTGCTGCCCCCGCCTGCACCGCCAGCACCGCCAGCAGCGACCCCGCCATCAGCTTGACGATCCCCGGCACCACCCAGCCCGGCCCGGCAATCATCACCGCCCGCCACCACGCCGCCCGCTCGCCCGGCCCCGGCGGCGGCAGAAACCTTAGATAATCCACCTGCTCGCCGATCTGCACGATCAGCGACACGATCACCGAAATCGCCGCCCCGAAATCCAGCCAGTCGAACCGCGCGCCGTAATGCACCCAGGGCGACAAATCCACCCGCCCGCGCAGCGCCAGCCCGAGCAACGCCACCAGCGGCAGAAAATTCAGCGCCAGCCACAGCCCCCGCGTGCGCCACTGAAACCGGCTGATGAAGGTGATCCCGAACGCCACCATCGGCAGCACCATGCACGCGGACACGATATACCCGAGCCACGGCGGCACGCCGAGACAATAACTCAGCATCCCCGATAATATCGACGCCTCGATCGCAAAGAAAATAAAGGTGAACGACGCATAGATCAGCGATGTCACGGTCGAGCCCAGATACCCGAACCCCGCCCCCCGCGTCAGCAGATCGATATCCACCCCCGCCCGCGCCGCCACCAGCGCGATCGGCCCGGCGGTCAGCGCAATGATCAACCCCGCCGCCAGTATCGCCGGCATCGCATTGGCAAACCCATACCGCAGCGTGATCGCCCCGCCGATCGCCTCCAGCGCCAGAAACGCCGTCGCCCCGAACGCGGTATCCGCCACAAGCCCCGCCGAAAACCGCCGCGCGCTCACCGCGGTGAAGCGCAGCGCGTAATCCTCCATCGTCTCGTTCGCAACCCATTGATTATACGAACGACGCGGCGCGGTAATCCGTTGGCGCATTGCCACCAGCCGACCCTTTCCCATCACGGCGCGCCACCCCTCCGGTCCATCCGCTGCGCTCATCGCCCGCAGTCTCGCGCATGCCTATACGCCGAACCCCGTATTCAGCCGGACGCGATTAAGCCGGACCCTGCATCATCATTGACCGGTTTTGCAGGAGAATGCCATGACGGAAACCTTGATCAAGGTCGATCTCAGCCAATCCCCCTACGATAACGACATGATCCACAACCGCTGGCACCCGGATGTCCCGATGGTCGCCACCGTCAAACCCGGCGACGATTTCATCCTGCAAACCTACGACTGGACCGGCGGCTTCATCAAAAACGACGAATCCGCCGCCGACGTCCGCGACATCGACCTTACCACCGTCCACTTCCTTTCCGGCCCGATCGCCGTCGAAGGCGCCGAACCCGGCGACCTCCTGGTGGTCGACATCCTCGACATCGGCACCCTCCCCGGCAATGAATGGGGCTTCAACGGCTTCTTCTCGAAAAACAACGGCGGCGGCTTCCTGACCGACCATTTCCCCCAGGCCCAGAAATCAATCTGGGATATCAAGGGCATGTTCACCTCCTCGCGCCATATCCCCGGTGTCCGCTTCGCCGGCCTGGTCCACCCCGGCCTGATCGGCTGCCTGCCCGACCCCTCGCTGCTTGCCACCTGGAACAAACGCGAGACCGATTTCATCGCCACCAACCCCACCCGCATCCCGCCCCTGGCCAACGCCCCCTTCGCCGGCACCGCTCATATGGGCCGGCTCAAAGGCGAAGCCCGCGATGCCGCCGCCGCAACCGGTGCCCGCACCGTCCCGCCCCGCGAACATGGCGGCAACTGCGACATCAAGGACCTCTCGCGCGGCGCGCGCGTCTACTTCCCGGTCTACGTCAAAGGTGCCGGTCTCTCGGTCGGCGACCTCCATTTCAGCCAGGGCGACGGTGAAATCACCTTCTGCGGCGCCATCGAAATGCCCGGCTGGATCCACCTCGGCATCCACTCCCTCATCAAAGGCGGCGTCGCCAAATACGGCATCAAAAACCCGATCTTCAAACCCAGCCCGATCAAACCCGATTACAACGACTTCCTGATCTTCGAAGGCATCTCGGTCGACGAACACGGTGGCCAACACTACCTCGACGTCTTCGTCGCCTACCAGCAAGCCTGCCTCAACGCGATCAACTACCTCAAAAAATTCGGCTACTCCGGCGCCCAGGCCTACTCCATCCTCGGTACCGCCCCAGTCCACGGCCACATCTCCGGCGTGGTCGACATCCCCAACGCCTGCGCCACCCTCTATCTGCCGACCGAAATTTTCGATTTCGATATCAATCCGAACGCGGATGGACCAGTGCCGCGCGATATGGCAGGGTCGGATGTGCTGCTTGCGCCTGATCTATGAAGTGTAGGGAAGGCGAAGAAAGGACTTCTTTTTTTGAAAAAAAAGAAGCAAAAAAACTTCTATTAGTCTGGTCAATACCGGTGAAACCGCCGATCCCCCAGATTAACAAAAGTTTTTTGCTTCTTTTTTACAAAAAAGACGCGCTTGCCTCCCTCCCCTGCCCCTAGCCCACGGAGCCGAAATGCCGGTCTACGAATACGAATGCCCCAGTTGCGGCGGGTTCGAAACCATCGCCCCGATCGCGCAATTCGACCAGCCGCAGCCCTGTCCGGATTGCGGCGATGCCGCGCCGCGGGCTCTGCTGTCGGTGCCGATGCTGGCGATGATGGGATCAGCACGGCGGAACGCCTTCGCCACCAACGAGCGCAGCGCCAACGCCCCCGAAACCTCCCGCCGCACCGGCAAACACCCAGCCAGTTGCGGCTGCTGCAAGCCGGTGGTGCCGAACGCCAGCGTGAAAAAATCCTTCCCCGGCAAGCGGCCGTGGATGATCGGACACTGAGCCGTCGCGTGCGCTTTGGCCGCGCTTTCGGTGACCGTCGCGTGGCGGAACGAACCCTGATCCCAACGCGGCGGGACGATTGTTTTCGTCTCTCTCGTCGCTTTCCCGTTGCATCGCTCGATGCAGCAAGGCTTTCGCCGTGGCGCGCTCAGGTCATATTTGGACGAAAACACCTTGTTCCGACCAAGGGATGGTTTCGCGCCATTCAAAACCGCGATCAAACATCTAGAGCGTGATGCTTTCAGCGTAACGCTCTAGATCTTTATTTTTTCGAGCGATTTCATACGATTATGTTGCCGCTACCGCGTCAACTTAATTGCATATCGCTCTAGCCGAATAAAGATTTAAGCATCACGATCAGGGATTGGGGGTCGATTCCGAACGCAACAATGAGAGTGCCAACGGCTGCCATGGCGATCCAGCCAGTCATTGGCATGACGACCACGCCATAGGGGGTGACGCCACGTTCGGTCGGTTTGAGAGACATAACCAGAATGATGCGGAGGTAGTAGAACAAGCCAATCACGCTACTGATCACCAAAGTGGCCGTGAGAATGCGTAGATTTGCACTAACGCCGGCGGCCATGATGTACATTTTCGCGATGAAGCCGATAGCCGGGGGAATGCCCGCGAGAGAGAGTAGGATCAGTGTCATGACTGAGGCCAAAAAGGGTCGAGACCAGAACAGACCTTGCAGCTCGGCGATCTGATCAAGATCGCGCGCGGCGGCCGCGCGCGACAGGACGCCAATGACACCGAAAGCCCCGATCACGGTGATGGTATAGGTAACCAGGTAAAATACCACGCCAGCGCGCCCGATGGCGCTGGTGGCGAGCAGGGCGACCAAAACGTAGCCGAGGTGGGCGATCGACGAGTAACCCATCACGCGCTTCAGGTTTTCCTGCATCAGGGCGAGTAGATTGCCGATCAGCATCGAGAGGATGGCAACGCCGCTGATCGCGGTGATCGTGGCGGGTGAGAAGGCCGCACCGGGCATCGCCATGACCCTGATGATCACCGCGAGGACCGCGATTTTCGGGATAACCGCAACAAATCCTGCGCTGGGTGCCGGGGCACCGGCGTACACATCCGGAACCCAGATGTGGAAGGGCACCACGGCGAGTTTGAAGCCGGCGCCGACGCCGATCAAGGCGAGGGCCGTCAGGAGAATCGGGCTGGTGATGCCGGAGGCAACTGCGGCGGTAAGTTGCAGATGACCGGTCGCGAGCTCGATCAATCCAATGCCAAACAGAACGATGGCTGACGACATGCCGGACAGAACGAGGTATTTTAACCCGGCCTCCTCGGCACCAGGGCGGAATCGCGGATAGGCGATCATGCCGATCATCGCGAGACTCATGGTCTCCATGCCGAGGAATAGGGTGATGAAGCTTGCGCTGGTGATCAAGGCGACGGCGCCGAGGCTGCTGAGCAGTAAAAGTAATGGATATTCCTCCCGCGGGACGGGGATACCCGTTTCAAAGTAATCGGCGGCAAGAACCAGGGTCATGAGCGAGGCGAGGAGAAGCAATCCGACGAAACCGAGGGATGCCGGGGTGAAGCTGAACAAACTGGCCATGAAAGTGCTCTCGCCGCGCATGGCCCATGGGATGCTGCCGACGGCGGCGATTAATCCAATCGCGGCGATCGCCAGGGAACTGGCGAATGAGCGTTTCACCGCGATGGCGGCGAGTAGAAGCGTGATGGCGATGGCGAGAATCAGCAGCGGTGCGGCTGGCTGGAGCGTTGCGATCATGTTCCGGTCCTCGTTGCGTGCATTGCGGCGGTGGTTTTGGCCGGGGTCAGATTGGCAAGGCCAGGCGCGGCAATGTTGAGGATTGGCTGCGGATAGACGCCGATGGCGATGATGGCCGCACCGAGGGCAAGCATGATCACCGTTTCGCGGGCGCCAAAATCGGCCAATGCATGCGTTCTGGCGTTATTTGCCGTCGCGTGGTGCATGACGGGCGCGTGCGGTGCCGTTGCATCAATGCTTGAGGTTTCGGCGCCGCGGGATTCGCTGGCATCGCCATGGAAGGCCCGCTGGATCGCAATCAAAGAATAGAGGGCGGCGGGAATCAGGCCGACCGCGGCAAAAATCGCGATATTCGGCGCAACGGCATAGACACCGCGCAAGATCAGGAATTCGCCCACAAAATTACCCAGACCGGGGATTCCCATCGATGCCAGGATAAAAAAGGTACCGAAGGAGGACAGGCGGGGCAGATCGGTCCAGAGTCCGCCCATGCGGCCAAGATCACGAGTGTGCAGGCGCTTCTGGATACTACCAACGGTGATGAACAGCGCTCCGGTACTGACGCCATGCGCAATCATCAGGATCACGGCACCCTGCCACGCGAGCATGTTAAAACTATAGATACCGAGGAGAACGAAGCCCATGTGGCTAATGCTCGAATAGGCCACCAGTTTTTTCAAATCGTTTTGACCGTAGGCGAGGACGGCACCGTAGAATATGCTGATCACACCGAGCCACATTGCGATCGGAGCAATATTGTGGGCGGCGGCGACGAACAGCGGCACAGCAAAGCGCAACAGACCGTAACCGGCCGTTTTCAGCAGGATGCTGGCAAGGATGACGGAGCCGGCGGTGGGCGCTTCGGTATGGGTTTCGGGCAGCCACGTGTGCAAGGGAAACGAGGGCAGCTTGACGAGGAAGGCGATGAAGAAGCCAAGCATGATCAGATAGCCGAACATGCCAGCGGGTTGGTCTGCGAGAAGTTTGAAGTAGTTGAAGGTAAGCGTTCCGGTCTCTTGGTCGTGCTGGAAGGCGAGAGCGAGGATCGACAGAAGCATCAACAGACCGCTGCCCTGCGTAAACAGAAAAAACTTAATCGCGGCACGACGGCGATTCTCATGGCCCCAGATGGCAATGACGAAATACATCGGCACCAGCATGATTTCCCAGAAGAAAAAGAAGAGAAAGAGATCAAGTGCCAGAAATACACCAATCGAGCCGGCAAGCGACCACATCAGGTTGGCGTGGAAAAAGCCGACATTATCCTCGATTTCGGTCCAGGACACGACGATTGAGAATAGACCGATAACCACAGTCAACACGATCAGCAACCAACTCAATCCATCGAGGTCAAGACGGAAGCTGATGCCGAAAGCCGGTATCCATGGCATGTCGAACGCCGCGAGCCAGTGTCCGGGTTCGATCAGGCTGGCCGGCGTGGAGGCGTGTAGCAGGGGGAGCAGGAGTACAAGCTCGAGCAGGAGAGAAGCAAAGCTGATGACGCGCGGCAGCAGCGGATTGATCCGGTCGGACGGCCACGCGAGCAGACCGCCGGCAAGGGGGACAAGAAGAAGCCAGACGAGGATCATTTGAACACCAGAATAGCGACAGTTGCGATTGAGCCGACCATCAACCAACCGGCATAGCGGCGGACTTGACCAACCTGGCTTCGCCGCAGGGTACGATGCAGCCGGATCGCGAGAGCGGAGAGGCCGGTGACAAACAAATCGACCGGGTCATGTCGCAGGCCACGAACCAGCGCCATGAACGGGCGCACGAGAAGAACATCATACACGGCATCGAAGCCGAAACCCGAGTGCATCAGCCGCCGAAGGGCGCTTGGCTGGGTGGTGGCTGCGCGCTGCCAATAGCCGGTACGATAGAGCGTGTACGCGATGGCAACACCGAGGAGCGGCGCGATATAGCCGCTGGCATCGGCGAGAATATCCATCGCCGGATGAATGCCGGCTGCCCCAACGGCCGGACGCAGGAGGACCGTGACCATCCGGTTGCCGCCAAGGAAACCGGGGGTTTCGAGCCAGCCGACCAGAAGGGAGCCAACCGCAAGAATGATCAACGGAACCATGATGCGCAGACCGTAGCGACCCGACACTTCAGAATGAACCGGACCGAAGAAGACCAGAAAGACCACGCGAGAAATATATGTCGCCGTAATCAAGGCGCCGAGTAGGCCGGCCCCCCACAATATCGGGCCGATCGTGGGATCGAACCAGACCGATCCCAGGATCATTTCCTTGCTGAATGATCCCGCGCTGACGACCGGGAGTGCTGCAAGCGAGGCGCTGCCGATCAGGAAACTCCAGAACGCGAGGGGGATTTTATTGTGCAGCCCCCCCATTTTGAAGATATTCTGTTCATGATGAAGCCGCATCGAAATCGCGCCCGCCGAAAGGAACAGCAGCGCCTTGAACACCGCATGGGTCAGGAAATGGAACATCGCCGCCGACCAGGCGCCGACACCAACCGCAAGGAACATGTAGCCGATCTGGCTGATCGTTGAATACGCCAGCACCCGCTTGATATCGCTCTGCACCAGCGCAGCCAGCGAGGCGAGCAGCAGCGTGATCGCGGCACCGATCGATATGGCGACCAGCACATCCGGCGCGAGCAGGAACAGCACATGGGTTCGCACGATCAGATAGACGCCGGCCGTGACCATCGTGGCCGCATGGATCAGCGCACTCACCGGCGTCGGGCCGGCCATGGCGTCGGGCAGCCATGTCTGGAACGGCACCTGGGCGGATTTGCCGAGGCCGCCGATCAGCAACAATCCGGCGGCAAGACTGGGCAGGAAGCCGCCAAGCGGCCATAATTGGACGGCACGCACCATCATGGGCTGGATCGACAACGTGCCGAGTTTAACCGCGAGCAACAGAATCCCGATCAACATTGCAATGTCAGCGATGCGGGTGACAACGAATGATTTGCGCGCAGCATAGCCGTTGGCGGCTTTATGAAACCAAAATCCGACCAGAAGATAACTGCATACGCCAACACCTTCCCAACCGACAAACATAACCAGCAAATCACTCGCCAGCACCAAAAGCAGCATCGCCGCGACGAACAGGTTAAGATACGCAAAGTAACGGCTATATCCCTCATCGCCTGCCATATATTCACTGGAAAACACGTGAATCAGGAAACCGACGATGGTGATGACCAGCGTCATCAACAGTGAAATCGGGTCGAGGTACAGGCTTAATCCAATGTTCAGATGGGGCAGATCGACCCAGGTCCATAGATGTTGAATGAACACATGCGAGGCCGGGGCAGCGCTGTACCAGTGAATGCCGATCGCGGCTGCAATAATCGCCGCAATGCCGACACTGCCGGCGCCGATCAGGGCAGCGCCCCACTCGGGCAGAACACCGCCAAACAGACCGAGCAATAACGCGCCAAGGAGCGGCAAAGCCGGGATCAGCCAAAGGAGATGGTTCATGCCTGCACATCCCGCAACAGATTGGCGGCATCGCTGTCGAGCGAGGTTACCCGCGCGCGCAGACGCAGCAGAAGAATCAGGCCGAGAGCGATTTCGGCTCCGGCTAGATTGATCACGAAGATGAACATGATCTGGCCTTCGGGATTGGCCCACCGCATGCCAGCGGTGACGAACAGGAGCGCAACCGCGTTGAGCATGATCTCGATCGCCATCAGCACGAAGACCAGACTTCGCCGAGCCAGCAGGCCCAGCAGGCCGATGACGAACAGGACGGCGGACAGCGCCGTCGGCAACTGCCAGGAAATATCGACCATGATTATTGTCCCTCTCTGGAGGGTCGACCGAGGTGATAGGCGCCGATCAATCCGGCCAGCAACAACATCGAGGCAAGCTCGACCGCGCCGAGGTCGGTGGTAAACAGGCGCAACCCGACCGCCTGTGGCGAAATGACCTGATGCGCACCGCCCGTTGCCGTTTTTTGCAAGAGCACATAGATCAGTTCGCCGCCGAGCATCGCGCCGAGCACGATTGGCACAATCCAGATCGTTCGGCTGATCCAGCTGACTTCGCGTGCCGCGGCGGCGCGATCGAGTTTCAGCATCATCACCACGAACAGGAACAATACCATGATGGCACCGGCATAGACGATCACTTCCAGGGCCGCCGCGAAGGGGGCGCCGAGCGTGTAGAACACAATCGCCATGCCGAGCAGGGAAAGCACGAAAAAGAGCAGACCATAAACTGGATTGGCACGCGTAATTGCGACCACAGTGGTAACAACGCTGAACCCGGCGGCCGCATAGAAGACAAGATCAAATCCTGAGACGCTCATGGCATCAATCCTCGTGGATCAACCGGTGCGGCTTCATTCAGAGCCATGCCTTTGTCCTTGGTACCGACGTTAACGCCAGCGACGCGGTAAAAATTGTAATCGGGAACCTTTCCAGTGCCGGCGATCAGCAGATTCTCCTTCTCATAAACAAGGTTCTGACGAGAAAACTCGCTCATCTCGAAATCGGGGATGAGTTGAATCGCGGAGGTTGGGCAAGCCTCCTCGCAAAAACCACAGAAGATGCAGCGGGAGAAATTGATCCTGAAGTGTTCCGGGGTCCATTTGTCGGGCTCAGAGGTTTTTTGTAGACTAATGCAATCGACGGGACAGACGGCGGCGCAGAGATAACAGGAGACACACCGTTCCTCGCCATCGGGATCGCGGGTCAGCACGATCCGGCCGCGGTAGCGCGGGGCAAGATAGGGTTTTTCCTCAGGATACTGGATGGTTTCGGTCTTGTGGAACAGATGCAGAAAGGTGAGCCACAAGGTACGGATGGCACTGATGATGAACACGGCGTTGCCCTTTCAGCCGATGCCGGCGAGCATGAGCGCGCCGGTGATCGCGAGATTCGCAATCGAGAGAGGCAGCATCAGCTTCCAGCCATAGGACATTAATTGATCGTAGCGCGGACGCGGCAAGGCGGCGCGGAGCAGGATGAAGAAAGCGATAAAAAATCCGATCTTCAGCGCGAACCACAGCGCTGGCGGCAGAAACGGCCCGTGCCATCCACCGAAATAGAGCACCACGGTGATCGAGGAGATCAGCACGATGCTCGCGTACTCACCGACAAAGAACATGCCGAATTTCATGCTGGAATATTCGGTGTGGAACCCTGCACCCAATTCATTCTCGCCTTCCGGCAGATCGAACGGCAGGCGATGGGCTTCGGCGATGCCGGCGATCAGGAACGGCAGGAAACCGAAAAACTGTGGAATGACGAACCAGAGATGGGTTTGTGCGTCAACGATCTTGCCGAGGTTGAACGAGCCGGTCAGCATCACAACGCCGATGACGGCAAGGCCCATGAAAACTTCGTAGCTGACCATTTGCGCGGCGGCGCGCATGCCCCCCAGCAGGGCGAATTTACTGTTCGATGACCATCCCGCCAAAATAACGCCATAGACCGACAGCGATGTCATGCCGAGAAAAAATAACAGGCCGATGTTCATGTCAGGGATGATGCCGACCAGTGGCGTAATCGGCACCACCGCGAAACCCAGCACGACAGTGACGAGCACAATGATCGGTGCCGCGACGAAAATGACCGGATCGGCGAACGGCGGCGTCCAATCCTGTTTGAAGAAAATTTTGACCATGTCGGCAACGATTTGCAGCGTGCCCTGCCAGCCAACACGGTTAGGGCCGAGCCTATCCTGCCAGAAACCAAGGAGGCGTCTCTCGGCGAAAGTGAGGCCCGCGGCGAGCAGCGTGACGCCGAGCAAAATGCCGGCCGCTTCGGCGAGTTCGATCAGGACAGTAATCATGACATCTCCCGCGCCGCAGCAAGGATAGTTCCAATGCCAGGCAGCAGGAGTGCCGGCTCGCCGGGAAAGCCGGTGGCCACGCCAAGGATTCCGCAGGGCAAAGTGGGATCGATCACGACGACGCGATCGACCGTGGTGGTCCCGATGGTACAATCCGCATGACAACCTGCAGTCAGATTAAATAACGCGGCGTCACTTGGGTTGATCCTCACCATTGGTGAAGTCATGCGCGCGGCGATCGCCGGTGCGAGCGCGCTGAGTTCTTCCGAACCAAATGCCTCGGTAACCGGCAGGAACATGAGACCATCCCGCTGTGGCTGAGCGGGCGGCACGACGAAATAGCTGGTCCGGCTCGCACTGCCGGTGAACAGGATGATCCCACCGCTATCAGACATCAAACCACCACCGATGGTGGTTTGGAACTTGTTGATAGCCTGGGCGGAATTCCAGCCAGGTGACCAGAAATAGGGCACCAGTGCCGAATCCGGTCGCAGGATCGGCCCTTCCATGGTTGTTCCGAGCGGTGAATCAGGATGCGCGAACGGCTTGGGTTCACGAACATTCACACCGGCATTGACCGCCGTGCGGCCGCTATAGCGATGCGGCAGTGTGGCCGGTCGTTGCATGTCGCCATAGGGCGCTTCCGGCCAGACGATCGCACAACCCGCAAGGCTCGGAATTGCCGTCGTTATGGCGCCGATCATCGCGGTATGATTGTGCCAGGTACCCGGCGCCAGCCGCCCGGCATCAATGCCGGCATCGCGCAGCAACTGCCACGATTGTGGCGGCGCGTCGGGGCTGAATATCGCCTTGAAGCCACGCTGCGCACGACCTTCGAGGTTGACGTAGGTGACATCGCTATCGGCGAAACTGCCAACGCCGATGGCAAGATCGGCGGTCGCGGTCGTTGGCGTTTCGATATGGTCGAGCACGCAAAGCGCGGCGACGGAGGAAAATTTGCGCTCAAGCACCTCCGGCTCGGCGCGGCGGAACAAATCGTTTTCCAGCACGATCACACGATTCGCCGCACCCTCCGCGATCGCGGCCAGCGCCGCCGAGAGCGGCTTCGCGGCCAGAAGACCGAGACCGAGGCTGTTCACCTCCGGCAGCAGAATTGACAGTCGCGCCGCAGATCCGGCGCGACGCAGGGCGATCACAATATTCGCAGCGGCCAGCAGCAGATCACTGCCACAAGCCTCACCGCCGACCACGATCACGGGTGACTTCGCCCGGCCGAGTATGGTGGCGATTTGGGCGGCGATATCCGGATCGCTGGCAGAGCTCGGTGCCGCGTCGTCGAGATGATGCGCAACGGCAAACCCCAGGGCAACGACCGACCGAGGGGACAGCCGCAACGCCATCGCGGCGCAATCGTCGAGGCGTGTTGGCATCGGTGTTGTGATGATCACCGGATTGCGATGGCCCTCCGCCGCAATACGCGCCGGCGTATCATTCCAGTCCGGGATCTGCCGGGCGTCGAGCGTCGCGGTGTTGGCATGCTGGGTGATCTGGCGCAGCGACAAGGCCAACCGCGGCGCGATGCCCGAAGGATCGTCACCAAGGATCAAAGCCGCATCGGCATGTTCAGCATCGGCCAGGGTTGCGATCGGCATGGCGTGATCACGCATCAGCCCGACCGCGCGATCGAGTATTTCAGCGTCGTGATCGTTGATACCCGCATAGAAATGACTGACGCCAACCACCGCGCGCAACGCGAAATTAGCCTCGATCGAAGCGCGTGGCGATCCGATGCCGATAACGCCGCCTTGTTTGAGCAGCGAGGCCAGATCGGCCCTTGCCACAGGCAGGTCGATCGCTGACGTCACATCATCGGCGCCTCGGCGCCGCGCATCGCGCAGACGCGCGGCGGTTTCCAGAAACCCGGTGCCGAAGCGGCCACGATCGCACAAGAAATAGCCGTTGAGCGTTTCGTTGTAGCGATTGGTCACACGCCTGAATTCGCCCTCGCGCTCCTGCACCGTGATGTTGCAGCCAACCGCGCAATGCGGACAAACCGAGGGGGTTGCCCGCATGTCCCATTTGCGGCGGAACCGGGCCGAAAATGGCTTATCGACGAATACCCCGGTCGGACAGACCTCGACGAGATTGCCGGCAAATTCGCTTTCAAGCACGCCGGGCTCGGCACGACCGAAATAAATATTGCGATTGGCACCGAACACACCGAAATCATGGCCACCGGCATAATCACGATAGAATCGCGTGCAGCGATAACAACCAATGCAGCGGTTCATTTCGTGGCGAATAAACGGGCCGAGATCCTGGTTGAGATGGGTGCGTTTGGTAAACCGGTAACGCCGCTGCGAATGTTTCACCATCGCGGTCATGTCTTGCAGATGACATTCGCCACCAACTTCGCAGACCGGACAATCATGCGGATGATTGGTCAGAACGAATTCGATCACCCGGTCACGAAACTGCGTCGCGTCAGGGTCAGCGATCGAGAGGCGCATGCCGGGCGTCACCGGCGTCATGCAGGCCATCACGATCTGTCCGGTCTGATCATCCGGTCCGTTGAATACTTTAACCGCACATTGACGGCACGACCCCACCGAGCCGAGCGCGGGATGCCAACAGAAATAGGGAATATCGCGCTGGGCCGACAGACAGGCCTCCAGCACGTTCTGACCGGGGCGAGCGGTGATCGTGATGTGATCGACCGTGATGTCGAGATGGTTCAGGTCCATGGGCAAGCCTTGGTGTCGATATGCTGTTTGAAATCGTCGGCGAAATACGCGAGGCCGCTTTGCAGCGAGGCCATCGCGCCCGGTGCCAGGGCACAGAACGTACGACCCGGCCCCAGATTTTCAGTCATTTCCAGCAGAACATCCAGATCGCTCTCGACCCCCTTACCCGCCTCGATCGATTTCAGCGTGCGTTCAACCCAGGGCAGACCATCACGGCACGGCGCGCACCAACCACATGATTCGCGTGCGAAAAATTGTTGTAGGTTTGCAATGAATCCGACCGGGCAGGTACGGTCGTCGAGCACGATGGCCGTGCCGGTGCCCAATCTCGTGCCGCGTTTCGCCATGTCGGCAAAGGTCATTGGCACGTCCATCTGATCTTCGAGCAAGAACGCCGTGGAGGCCCCGCCGGGTAGAACCGCACGCAGATGATAGCCCGGCTTCATGCCGCCGGCGCAATCCTCGATCATCGTGCGCATCGTGGTCCCCATCGGCAGTTCAAACGCACCCGGGCGATTGACCTTGCCGCTCACGCCATAGATCTTGGTGCCGACAGCGCCATTGACCCCGAGGTCGCGGTACCAGGCAGCGCCGTAACGCACGATGTGAGGCACATTGCAGATCGTCTCGACATTATTCACGATCGTCGGGTGCCCCCACAGGCCGTTGACCTGCGGAAACGGCGGTTTGGATCGCGGAATGGCACGACGCCCTTCGAGCGAATTCAGCAGTGCGGTTTCCTCGCCACAGATGTAGCGCCCGGCCCCGCCATGGACCTGGATCGAGAGATCATAGCCGGACCCAAGAATATTCTGGCCTAACAGACCGGCGGCTTCAGCCTCGGCAATCGCGACGTTCAGCCGTTCGATCGCCGTTACGTATTCGCCTCGAACAAAAATATAGGCCGCATTGGCCTGAACCGCGTAGGCGCTCAGAATGATGCCTTCGATCATCTGATGCGGATCGCCTTCGAGCAGGAGACGATCCTTGAAGGTGCCGGGCTCCATCTCATCGGCGTTGACCACCAGGTAGCGCGGCCCCGGCCGCTGCGCCACGCCCGGCATCAACTGCCACTTCCGCCCGGTCGGAAAGCCACCACCGCCGCAACCGCCGAGGCCCGAGTCAGCAACCATCTGGACAACAGCGGCCGGGTCGAGATTTCCCAGCGTGTCGCGCACGGCGACATAACCTTCGGCGCGCTCATACTCACCGATCGTCAGTGGCGCCCTGCCGCGTGCGATGTTGCGCGTAAGAGGACGGGTCGGAATGGGACTCATGGCGCCAGGTCCTTCGGTCCCTCGAGGATTTCGTCGAGTTTGGCGACGTCAACGTCACCGTGCAGAACATCGCCCACCATCATCGCCGGCGCGTGATCGCAATGGCCGAGGCAAACGATCGGCAGCAGCGTGAACCGGTCATCGGCCGACGTTTCGCCAGGCTTGATGCCGATGGTCTTCTCAATGTGTTGCGCCAACTTGTCACGCCCGGCAACCCAGCAGCTTATACTGTCGCACAGCAATATTACGTTCTCACCAACCGGCTTTCGATAGATCAGATTATAGAAAGTCGCGACCTCATCAAGTTCAGCGGCCGACATGCCCAGCAGATGAGCGACCTCGTGCAACGTGCCATCGGAGACGTAGCGACGGCGCTGTTGCACGTATTTAAGCGCATCGATCGCGGCGGCGCGCGCGGTCGGGTAGTGGCTGATCAGCTCCTCGATCGCGGCGCGTTCGACGCCGTCGAGTGGTGATTGACGTTCAACGATCGACATCGGCCATCACAAAATCAATACTTCCAATAATAGCAATCAGATCAGCCAGATAAGCACCGCGACTGATCAACGGGATCGTTTGCAGATGGGCAAATGACGGCGTGCGGATTCGCACACGATAGGGCGTGGTCTGACCATCACTCACGAGATGGTAGGTATTCAGCCCCTTCGTTGCCTCAATCGTGCAGGAAACCTCACCAGGAGGAATGACGGCACCCCAGGTAGAGTTGAGGAAATGGGGGATCAGCGAATCGATGTCGCGCAGCACAGCCTCCCGCGGCATCGGCATGGCGAGCGGATGCATCGCCTTGACCGGGCCCGGTGGCATCTGTTCAAGACATTGCTTGATGATTCGCAGACTTTGACGCATTTCATCGAGGCGGAGTTGCACACGGTTGAAGCAATCGCTGCGATGCGCAATCGGTACATCGAACTCGAGCTGGTCATAGCCGGAATACGGATGAGATTTTCGATAGTCAAAATCGATTCCGGTTGCACGCAGACCCGGACCAGTAACCCCCCAGTCGAGCGCCTCTTGCGCAGTGTATTCACCGACCCCGATCGTGCGAATCTGAAAGATTTTATTGCGCATAACCATCGAATCATATTCATCGAGGCGCTTGGGCAAATAGGCCAGAAACTCACGTACCTTGCCATCCCATCCCTGCGGCAGATCCGCCGCAACGCCGCCGATCCGGAAAAACGACGGGTGCATCCGAAAGCCGCAGATCGCCTCGATCAATTCGAGCGCTCGTTCGCGGTCGGTAAACACATAGAAAACAGGTGATAATTGACCGACATCCTGCACCATGGTGCCGAAGAACACGAGATGGCTGATAATGCGGAAAATCTCGGCGAGCAGGATTCGGATCATCTGAGCGCGCGGCGGCACGGTGATGCCGGCGAGTTGTTCGACCCCCATGACGTAGGGGAAATTATTCATGACGCCAGCGACGTAATCGATCCGGTCGGTATAGGGAATGAAACTGTGCCAGGACTGCCGCTCGCCGATTTTCTCGGCACCCCGATGATGAAATCCAATTTCGGGCACGACGTCGAGGATTTCTTCGCCGTGTAACTTGACCACCAGACGCAACACGCCGTGCAGGCTGGGATGATTAGGTCCCAAGTTGACGATCATGGTTTCAGGATCGGTATCGGCTGAGTCGATCATTCCCGCGAGGGCGGGAACGTCGCGCAACGCGATCTGCTCGGCCATTTCAGTGGAGGCCGGCATCACGAACGGCCCCTGCTCAGTGGCGCGGCAATAGTGATCCTTGCGCAGCGGGTGCCCCGGCCAGCTTTCCGGCATCAACATGCGGCGCAGATCGGGATGACCAGCAAAGCGAACGCCGAACATGTCCCACACTTCGCGCTCGTACCAGTTGGCATTGGGATAGATCGAGCACAGCGTCGGAGCGACCAGCGCATCGATGGTGAGCGGCACTTTCACGCGAAGCTCGCGGCCGTCTTCATGACGGAGGACGTGATAGAGCAGGGTGACATCGGCGCAATCGGGATGGGGCCGATGGGTGCGGTTACGTTCGTCGATCGCGGTGATGTCGAGGAGCAGACGGTAATTCTGCGCGGGATCGGTTTTCAGCCCCTGCATCATTGCGATCAGATCATCGACGTCGCACCAGAGCGTTTCGATTCCATCGGTCATGGTCTGCGGCGAGGGCGGCAGCGCAGGTAGCCGCCGTGGTGCAGTTTCATTGGCCCGGGCATCGGAACGCGCCAGATCATCGGGCATGGTTGCGGCCCCCTCCATCAGACATGATCCGGAAGCGGCGAGGTGCGCATCGCCATGCGTGCGTCGTTTTTCAGGTCACGCTGACTCGGTTTGACATAAGGCACCGGTCCGGTTTCACCGATCATCCAACTCAATGGCCGCTTGGTCGCGCCGATCGAGTTCTGCAGTAACATCAGCCCTTCGAACAGGGCTTCAGGCCGCGGCGGACAACCTGGCACATAGACATCGACCGGCAGGATACTGTCGACACCCTGCACGACACTGTAAACATCGTACATCCCGCCAGAGTTCGCGCAGGACCCCATGGAAATGACCCAGCGGGGTTCAAGCATCTGTTCATAAAGATACTTCACGACCGGTGCCATTTTCAGAAATACGGTCCCTGCGATCACAATCACGTCGGCCTGACGTGGTGTCGCACGCAAGACTTCCGCGCCATAGCGGGCAATGTCAAACTTCGAGGTAAATGAGGTTGCCATTTCCACATAACAGCACGAAAGTCCGAAGTTAAACGGCCAGAGCGAATTTTTTTGACCCCAGGAGACCAAATCCTCAAGCTTGCCAAGCATGAATTTCTGATTGTCGCCCGCGGGATTCGGTGCGGTTTGTTTCATGCGATCGGCCCCTTCATTGATACCCGTGGACGATGACGCAGCTTTGGCCCCCATTCCAGAGCACCAGATCTCCAGAGATAAGCCAGAGCCACCAGCAGCAAGCCAAGAAACGTGACGATCGCCCCATAGCCGACCCAGCCAACCGCACGGGCGGAGACAGCCCACGCGAAAACGAACACCATTTCGAGATCGAACACCACGAAGAACATCGCAACGAGGTAGAACTGGCTCGGAAACCGGATCTGAGTGTCATGAATCGGCATGATGCCGGATTCAAATGGATTGGGATCTGCCGGCCCTCGCTTGCGCGGACCGAGAACGTACGAGCCTCCAACCATGACGGACACCATCGCTACGATCGCAACGAGGTAGAGGCCGAGCCCAAGATACTCCGATCCGGATGCCATCGGGTTCATGGGTTCCCGATAAAACAATCGGGACGTAATACGACCGTAATAAGTTGTGTCACCGCGTTTCCTCTTGTGAGGCACCACCTTCTGGTTCGTGCCGGTTTACCCCCGCGATGTTGTTCACATCACTCTTTACGAATATGACAGATATAGGATAACTAAGTAAAGGTAAAAAAAATATTTTTCAATTAAGAAAAACTAAACGGATCAATCAGCGCAGATGCGCAGCATCCCTAGGGTACCCGACCGGGAAAGCGCATCGGAATCAGCATCGGCACACGGCGCCGATACCGCTCATACGCGTCACCATACACGATCAGTAGCTTGCGTTCCTCAAAATAAATGCCGATCAGGATGTAAATCAACGCGGCGATCGACGTCGCAAGTCGAAACGGTGTTGTGCTGAGGCCAAACATCAACAAAATCAGACCCAGATAAAGCGGATGGCGCACCACAGAATTCATCCCGCGTGTCGCCAATGGTTCGGTCGGCAGCGCCGATTCGGTGATGCCCTGACGCCAGGGCGTGGTGCCCAGAAAACGACCGAGATCGTATGAGCGCCCGGCAACACTCAGAATGATCCCGCCCGAGACCGCCGCACCAAGCATTACCACGCGCAGCGGCAGCGTCACGACGAAGGCGGGGGTGGCGGCGAGCAGCCAACTGCCGATAGCCAGAACGATCGCAAGATGCACCGCCGCGATCGCGTTATACGCCAGTCGCTCGCCCGAACCGACCAAAAGCGCCAATCGCGTGCGACCTGACGGTGTCGCGAGCAGGCTATGGCTGAGGCCGAAGCTCACCCAGAGCAAAGCGTAAATGATCAGGCGCCCAGAAAAATTCATCAATTCGCTTTTCATCGACCGAAGCAGCCTCTACGCCGGTGCGCCCAATGGTCACGCACCATCATCGCGGCGCGTTTCGTGGTAATCTTTTTGGTGCCGGTTGACTATGGTGGCGTTGGCTTTCGGGAGCGTTGCAATCTCCTCAAGCGGTGCGTGTCGCGCGGTTTTGGGCGGTGCGGATCATTTCCCCTTCGCCCGTTATGATGTCGTCGCGAGCTAGAGCGTTATGCTTTCAGCTTAACGCTCTAGCTCTATGTTTTTTCGAGCGATTTCATGCGATTATGTTGCCGCTGTCGCGTCAACTTAATCGCATATCGCTCTCGGTGGCGCCGGCCATCCAATCCTCGATCAGCCGGCGCGCGATGGAATCCTTGGGCGGCAGGTTAAAGCCCGCCTGCCTGCGGTTCGCCAGATCGTCGCGCGTAAACCACGCCGCCGCGCGCATTTCCTCGGTATCGAGGGTGATCGTTTCGCTGAGCGCCTCGGCCCGGTAACCCAGCATGAGCGACGCCGGAAACGGCCAGGGCTGACTGCCGATATAGGTCACGGCACCGATGGTGACGCCGACTTCCTCAAACGTCTCGCGTCGCACCGCGTCTTCAAGGCTTTCGCCCGGTTCGACGAAGCCGGCCAGGGTCGAAAAAAAATTGCGCTCGACCGGGAATTTATGGGACTGCCCGAGCAGGACGCGGTCGCCGCGGGTGACCAGCATGATCACGGCGGGGTCGGTGCGGGGAAAATGTTCGGTGCCGCAGCCGCTGCACTGCATCGTATGCCCGGCGCGTTCGGGACGGCATGCGGCACCGCAAACGCTGCAGAACCGGGTACGGGATTGCCAGTAGAGCAGCGCCTTGGCGGTGGCGAGCAGACCGGCCTGGGCGGCCGGCAGGGTTGCCGTCAGGCCGCGCAGATCAAGGAATTCACCCGCGGCGCCGATGAGTGCCTCCAATGGTGCCTCATCGGCCGAGAGGTCGATCGCGAAGACCGGCCTGCCCGACTCAAGGCCGAGAAACACCGCCGGCATGGCGGCGTCGCGCGGTCGTGCACTCAGAACGGCTCGCGGCGACGGTTCGAGCGCGACAAGCATCCGCCCGCGCCAATAGGGGATGAACAGCGCATCCTCGCCGGCGCGCGCCGCGGCGATCCAGACCGTGTCGGTGCGATAATGACCGGCGCGATCGAGGCTGGCGGAACTGTAAAGCAAGGCGCTGGCGGCGTTTGCATCGCGCATGGGTGTGTCGGGCATGGAAATATCGTGGCATCGCCCCCGCACCGAGGCAAGCTTGCCAATGTCGCGCAAAAATCCGATACAGGCACCGGGAGATCGGCCGCGGACGGGCGCCTCGCCAACCCGGTCAGGGCCGGAAGGCAGCAGCCGCAACGAGTTTCCGCACGGGTCGCGGACCCGGTCTCCCACCCTCACCTCTCACCGCATCGGGGACGCATGGCCGGGTTGTTCGACGATGATGACGATCTCGTTGGCCGCGCCGCGGCATCCCCCCCATCGGGTCCCTCCTTGTTCGGAGATGCGCCGATCTTGCCTGAGCCGGCGCATGCCCAAGCCTATCGCGTTCTCGCCCGTAAATATCGCCCGACCACCTTCGATGATCTGATCGGGCAGGACGGCCTGGTCCGCACCCTGCGCAACGCCTTCGCCATGGGCCGGATTGCGCATGCGTTCATGCTCACCGGGGTGCGCGGCGTCGGTAAAACCACCACGGCCCGTATCCTCGCCCGCGCGCTGAACTGCACCGGGCCGGATGGCACTGGCGGCCCAACCCCCGATCCGTGCGGGGTATGCGACAATTGCGTGGCGATTCTGGCCGACCGGCACCCCGATGTCATCGAGATGGATGCCGCCTCGAACACCGGCGTCGATGACGTGCGCGAGATCATCGAAGCCACAAGGTTCCGTCCGATGATCGCACGGACCAAGGTCTTCATCATCGACGAAGTGCACATGCTCTCGCGCAATGCGTTCAACGCTCTGCTGAAGACGCTTGAGGAGCCGCCGCCGCACGTCAAATTCGTGTTCGCCACCACCGAGATCCGCAAAGTGCCGATCACGGTGCTGTCGCGCTGCCAGCGGTTCGACCTGAGGCGGGTTCCGGTCGAAATACTGGCGGCGCATTTCGCCCGGATCGCCGCCGCCGAAGCGATCACCATCGACCCCGCCGCCGTCGAGGCCATTGCCCGGGCAGCCGATGGTTCGGTACGCGACGGGCTCTCGCTCCTCGATCAGGCGATCGCGCGCGCCGATGACGGCACCACGATCACCGCAACCCTGGTCGGCGACATGCTCGGCCTCGCGGATCGCGGCGCCGTGTTCGAGCTGATGGAGGCGGTGGCGCGCGGGCGCGTCGCCGACGCGCTCGGCGTGATGGATCGCGCGCACGCCCAGGGCGCCGACCCGGTGGTGCTGATGCAGGACCTGCTCGGTCTCGCCCATATTCTATCGCGGCTGAAGGCCATCCCTGATCTGGCGACCGGACATGCCCTGCCGGAGCTTGAACGAACGCGGGGCGCGGCGCTCGCCGCCACCCTCTCGGTGCCCTGGCTCGGCCGGTTGTGGCAAATGCTGCTGAAAGGCATCACCGAGGTCGAGCAGGCGAGCGATCGCCGCGCCGCCGCCGAAATGATCCTGATCCGCCTGTGCTTCGTTGCTGACCTGCCGCCGCCGGGCGATCTGGTGCGGCGCCTGACCACCGAAACCGCCGCCAGCCGCCCCGCTCTCGGCCGGGAGTCTCCCGATCCCGCCCCCCGCGCCATGGTCAACGGCCCTCCCCTCACCAGCGCGGCCCCGCGGTTGAGCCGCTTCGAAGACGTCATCGCCCTCGCCGAGGAGCGCCGCGACGCGCTGCTCACCAGCCAGCTCCGCCACGATGCCCGGGTTGTGAAATTCGCCCCGCCCGTCATCGAACTCAACCTCTCGCCCGCTGCCCCGCGTGATCTGTCATCGCGCCTGGCCAAATTCCTCGAAGCCGAAACCGGCCGCCGCTGGACCATCGCCCTCTCGCGGGAAGCCGGCCGCCCCAGCGTGGTCGAGGCTCGTGAGACCGCGCGGGAATCCGCCCGCGAAGACGCCCTCGCCGATCCGCTGGTCCAGGCGATTTTCGCAACCTTCCCTGGCGCCAAAATCGCCAGCGTCGAACCCGAAGACCCCCAACCCCTTGCAGCCACCGCGGCAATGCCCTCATACACCGTCGATGACGCCCCGCCGATGTCAGATCAGGACATCGCTGACGCTTTGGAGATCGACCCATGAAAAACCTCGCCGGCCTGATGAAACAAGCCCAGGCCATGCAACAGAACATGCAGGACATGCAGGCCCGCCTCGAAGCCCTCGAAATCCAGGGCGAATCCGGCGCCGGCCTGGTCAAACTCACCCTTTCCGGCAAAGGCGTTCTGAAATCCGCCCGGATCGACCCCAAACTGCTCGACCCCAACGACGCCGAAATGCTCCAGGACCTCATCGTCGCCGCCCATCACGACGCCAAAACCAAACTCGAAGCGATCACCGCCGATGAAATGCAGAAAGCCACCGGCGGCCTGTCCCTACCCCCCGGCCTCAAACTGCCGTTCTGAGGGGCGTCATGGGGGGTGTCTGCAAGGCCGGGGCGCTGCCCCGGACCCCGGCAAGGGGGCTTTGCCCCCCTGCACCCCTCACTAAGGACTTAGTCCTTAGAACCCGGTTTTTTCGGGTGAGGGGCCCGGCGCATACCCCCCGGCCCCTCACCCGAACCAATGGATTCCAAAGACTAAGTCTTTGGCGGGGATGCAAGGGGCAGCGCCCCTTGCCGGGGTCCGGGGCAGCGCCCCGCCTTTGCGGCACCCTCCCATGATGGGCCCTGAGATCGAGGGTCTGGTGGCGCAGGTGGCGCGATTGCCGGGGTTGGGGCCGCGGAGTGCGCGGCGGATTGTGTTGCGTTTGTTGAGCGAGCGGGAGGCGCGGTTGCTGCCGTTGCTGGCGGCGTTGACGGCGGCGGCGCAGCGTGTGGTGGTGTGTTCGGTCTGTGGCGGGCTGGACAGTGTCGATCCGTGTTCGGTGTGTGGCGATGCCGCGCGGGAGCCGATGATCTGCGTGGTCGAATCGGTGGCGGATCAATGGGCGCTGGAGCGGGCTTCGGTGTATCGCGGCCGGTATCATGTGCTGGGCGGGTTGCTCTCCGCGATCGGCGGGCGCGGGCCGGAGGAATTGGGAGTCGGGCGGTTGCTGGCACGGCTCGATGGTTCGGTGCGTGAGGTGATCCTGGCGCTGCCGGCAACGGTCGATGGTCAATCGACCGCACATTATCTGGGTGAGCGTCTGGCCGGATTCGGGGTGATGGTGACGCGCCTGGCGCAGGGTGTGCCGGTGGGTGGCAGCATCGAGATCCTGGATGAAGGCACGTTGGCGCTGGCGATGTCGGCACGGCGCTCCGCCGCATGACGCTGGTCCGCGCGGGGCGGGATCTGCGGGTCGATTTTTTCCGTGGCATCGCTCTGTTCTGCATATTTCTCGATCATATCCCCCACGATACCTTGGCGCGCTTCACCGTGCGCAATCTGGCGCTGAACGATGCGACCGAGATTTTCATTCTTCTCGCGGGTTATGCCGCATCGCTGGTCTATGGCCGCAAGCTCGACCGGGCGGGACCGGTTTCGGCCGGCGCGGACATGCTCAAGCGGACCTGGACGCTTTATATCGCGCATATCTTCATATTCGTGATCTTTACCGGCGAGGTGGCGGCGTTTGCCACGTGGTTCGCCGATCCTTCCTATCTCGCGCATGTCGGGATGAACCGGCTGATCAAGGAACCGCTGGTCGCGATGATCGATGCGGTGCCCATGCTGTATCAGCCGTCGTTTCTGAACGTATTGCCGTTGTATGTGGTGATCATGGGCGGCATGGCGCCCCTGCTGGTGCTGCTGCGCCGACCGGCCGTGCTGCTGATGGCGAGTTTCACCCTCTATGTCGCGGCCCGGCAATTCGGCTGGAACCTGCCGACCGCCGGGGGGCATGTCTGGTTTTTCAACCCGCTCACCTGGCAGTTCCTGTTCGTCCTGGGCATGGTCTTCGCGCGATTCGGCCGGCCCCGGTTGCCGAATGTGGCGACCGACATCGGGGCCGCGGTGTTGCTCGTTACCGGATTTCTGATTCTCCTGACCACCTGGATCGAACCGCAACTCGCCCGACACGTGCCCTTGGCGATCAAGCCGCTGATCCATGATATCGACAAGACCGGTCTGCACCCCTATCGGCTGCTCTCGATTCTTGCCCTCGCGTGGCTGGCGTCGCGCTACGTGCCGCCGGGGGCGCCATTCATCGGGACGCGGGCGGGGTCGATTTTCGTGTTGATCGGGCAACATGGCCTGACCACCTACTGCGCGAGCATCCTTCTGTCGTTCGCCGGGCGGGTTGCGCTCGATCATGATCGGGGATGGTTGATGCAGGTGCTGGTCAACGGCATCGGTCTGGGGGCCTTGCTGGGCGTGGCGGCAATCGGGGCGTGGTATAAGGTGAAAGATGCAAAACCGGCGACGATCTAGGGTTCTGGTTCCGCTTCTGCTGGCATCGCTGCTGGCACCGCCGCGGGCCCGTGCCGAGCCGGCCGCCTGCCCGGTGGTGCCAGTGCAGCATCTGGTCTTGCCTCACCTCAAGGCGGCGTTGAAAGCCGGCCAGCCGATCGTGATCGCGGCACTCGGCTCATCGTCGACCTGGGGGGCGATGGCGCATGATATCGCGGATTCCTATCCGGCTGAATTGCAGGATGATCTGGCGAGGCTGCTGCCGGAGGCCGAGATCAGCGTGATCAATCGCGGCGTCGGCGGCGAGGACGCCGGACGGGAAGACCAGCGCATGGCGCGGGATGTGCTGGCGCTGGAACCGACCGTGGTGATCTGGCAGGTCGGCGCCAACGCGGCGGCGCGGCGAGAGGGCATCGGCCATTTCGATCGCCTGGTGCGCCGTGGCTTGCAGCGGCTGCGCGCGGCGCCGGCCGATGTCATCCTGATGGATAACCAGCGGTCGCGATTGCTGGTCGCCTCGCCGGACAATCGGCGGATCAACCGCGCCCTGGCGCGCCTAGCGGCATCCGAGCACGCCAGCCTGTTCTCGCGCGACCGGTTGATGCGCGACTGGCAGCGTTCCGGCGCGGCGCTCGACGGGTTTCTGGCAACCGATGGACTGCACATGAACGATCGCGGTTATGGCTGCACCGCGCAGGCGCTGGCCACGGCGATCACGCGGGCGGTGCGTGGCGACAAGCGTCAGGAATGACGCCGGTTCGCGCGGCCGATCCGATCGACCCGTATCAGGGTACCATTTGCGCCAGGGCCGTGGCTTGCCCCGGGTTCGTGTCGCTTCAGCCTGAAGCGGTGTCGCGCCCGAGCTCGCGTGACCGCGCGGTGGCGGCGGCGATCGCCTCGCTCATCGCCTTTGACCAGGCGTCGGGCGCCATCAGAACGGCCAGTGCGCGTTCGGTCGTTCCGTTCGGGCTGGTCACGGCGCGGCGCAGCGCCGCGGCCGGTTCATCGCCGGCCGCGAGCAACCCAGCCGCGCCGATCACGGTCTGCCGGGCCAGAATGCGCGACAGACCGGCTGGAATGCCCTGTTCGATCGCCGCCGCCTCCAGTAATTCCGTCAACAGGAACACATAGGCCGGGCCGCCGCCTGAGACCGCGGTCACCGGATCGAGCAGCGCCTCATCGGTGACGAATTCAACGGCGCCGACCGACGCAAGCAGGACCCGCGCCAGATCGTGCTGGACGGGCGACACCGCATCCCCCGCGCAAGCCACCGTTATGCCCTGGCGAATCGCCGCCGGCGTATTCGGCATTGCCCGCACGATCGCCGCATTCGGGCCGAGCAGACGCGACAACCAGGCCATCGGCTTGCCCGCCATGATCGATATGAACACCGCCGCTTCGGCGAATCGGGCCACCGGCGGAACCGCGATCGGCGCAATCTGCGGCTTCACCGCGAGAACGACGGCAAGCGGCATACAATCGTCCGGAACCGCATCGATCGAGGACACCACCATAACGCCGGCGCCCTGCAACGTCGCGGCGGCGGCACCGGGATCGACGACGACGACACGGGACAGACCACGCTCGCGCCAGCCCGCGAGCATCGCGCCGCCCATTTTGCCGCCGCCGATCAGCAGCAGCGGCGGCAGAACATCCGTCATGCCTCGCCGACGCACTCCAGCATGGCGGCGGCCAACGCGTCATCGGGGTTCTTGCCGCCCCAGAGGACGAACTGGAACGCCGGGAAAAACCGTTCACACTCGGTGACCGCGATATCGACCATGTCCTCGACGCTTTCGGCCGAGGCGGCGGAGGCGCCGCGCAGCAGCACCGAGTGGCGGAATATCGGCATGCCATCGTCCTGATCCATGCCGAAATGACCGATCCAGAGTTTTTCATTGGCCCGGGCCAGCAACTCGTAGAGCGCCTTGCGCCGGCGCTCCGGTGCCTTGAGGTCGAACGCACAGGAGAAATGCATCACCGAGATTTCATGCGACCAGGAAAAATAAAGTCCGTAATCGCACCACCGGCCGGGGGCTTCGGCGGCAATCTCACTATCGCTGCGGCGGTCGAACGCCCAGTCGTTGGCAGCGATGACTTGTTCGACGATATCGAGCGGATTGCCGACCGATTCGGCATGATGGGAGGCCAGGGAGGTCATTCGGGGTCTCCTCCAGAGTTCAGAAGCCAAGCTTACGGCGGGATCGCCTTCGCCGAATCGGACTCTACCGGAAATTTGTAGCGCACCGCAATCGCGGTATGTCAGGTAATGGTTACAAAACAATAAACCCGCCACGAAGGACGGGTTGATTCCCGGCGATACCGGAGGAAAACTGGCCTCAGGCCGACTTCGCCTCGCGCTTTGCCGCGGCCTTGACGACCCGACGCTTCAGCGTGAGAGCCTCAGGGGTCAGTTTACGGTTCGGCGTGGTGAGCAGGAATGCATCGAGACCGCCCTTGTGTTCGATGGTCGAAAGACCACGCGGGGTCACCCGCAACCGAACCGAATGGCCCAGGGCGTCGGATTGTACCGAACTGTCCTGCAGGTTCGGCAGGAAGCGGCGACGCGATTTATTGTTCGCATGGCTGACATTATTGCCGGTGAGCACGCTCTTGCCAGTGATTTCGCAGCGACGGGTCATAACGAAAGCCTCGATCCAAAGAACCCGACTTGCGCCAGGTGGTGATAGAAAACATGAAACCGACCGCGCCACGGGCCCCGTGGAACGGCGTTGCGATGCTGTATCGCCAAAACCGCCGATCTGGTCAAGTCTCCCGCCGCCGTCACGGGGCCATCAGCCCCTCCTATTTCAAAAAAACCGGAGCAGACCCGGATCCTGGGGAAAAATGGCTTCGTGCGCGCTTGTTTACGTCATCTTCATTATTTGCGGGCATGATCGGTCCATGAGATCGACACTGAAATCCACCTTTGGCGCCATGTTCGATAGTCTTGGCCTCCAACTCGCCGCAACCGCCCAGAAAGGCGCGCTCGAAATGGCGGCGCATCTATCGGCTTTATTCGCAGCGTTGCACATTGATCTGGTGATCGATATCGGCGCCGACAAAGGCCAGTTTGGTGGCTTCCTGCGTGATCACGTCGGCTACAAGGGCGTGATCGCCTCGTTCGAACCGATTCCCTGCCTTTTCAAGGCGCTGGAGTCGCGCGCCGCGGCCGATGAGTTCTGGGCGGTTGAGCAGGCCGCCTTGGGTGCCGCCGGCGGCGACCTGCCGCTCAACGTGATCGACCTGAAGGATTTTCGTCGCGCCGACGCCTCGGTGCCGCCACCGGCGCGCCCGGAGCGGCAGACCGCGCGCGTCAGTCGCCTGATTGTTCCAATTCGCACGCTCGATGAAGCCCTGCCGCTGCTGCGATCACGCTACAAGGCCAAGCATGTCTTTCTGAAGCTGAATGCGCGCGGACAGGATCGGGACGTCTTCAAGGGGGCGGAAAAAACCCTGACATCGATCGCCGCGATACAAACCGAATTATGCACCGATCGATCGTTCGAGGGTGTCCCCCACTACCTTGGCGTATTGACCTATTTTCAGGCCAAGCACTTCGCACCAAACGGGTTTTTCCCCGCGACCGCGAAGGCGGGAACCGCGCTTGGCAGTTTTGACTGCTGCCTGGTCAATACTGGCCAAAGCTGAAGCCGTGCCGTCACGCCGCGGTTTCGACCGTGGATTTCAACTGGCCGCACGCGGCCAGAATGTCGCGCCCACGCGGGGTGCGTACCGGAGCGGAATACCCCGCATTCATCACGATCGCGGCGAAGCGATGGATGGCATTGCCGCTCGATGTTTCATAGCGCGAGCCCGGCCACGGGTTGAACGGAATCAGATTAACCTTGGCCGGAATCCCCTCGATCAGGCGCACCAGCTCATGGGCATCTGCCTCGGAATCATTGATGCCCTTGAGCATCACATATTCGAAGGTGATGCGACGGGCGTTCGACGCCGCGGGGTAGCGTCGGCAGGCGGCGATCAGTTCAGCGATATTGTATTTGCGGTTCAGCGGCACGATCACGTCGCGTACCTCGTCGCGCACGGCGTGAAGCGAGACGGCGAGGTTGACGCCGAGTTCGGCGCCGCAGCGATCCATCATCGGCACGACACCGGATGTCGAAAGCGTAATGCGCCGGCGCGACAGGCCGATACCCTCACCATCCATGATGATCCGCATCGCCGTCGCGACGTTCTCGTAATTATACAGCGGTTCGCCCATGCCCATCAGAACGATGGTCGAAAGCAGGCGCGGGGTATCGCCCTTCGGACTCGGCCATTCGCCGTAGGCATCCCGCATTGCCATGAATTGACCGACAATTTCTGCCGCGGAGAGGTTGCGGGTCAGTCGCTGGGTTCCGGTGTGACAGAACCGGCACGACAGGGTGCAGCCGACCTGCGAGGAAATGCAGACCGCGCCGCGATCCTCGGTGACATCCGGGATATAGACCGTCTCGACCGCTTCGTTGTCGCGAAAGCGGAACAGCATTTTGCGGGTCTCGTCGGCGCTGCGTTGATCCACCGCCACGACGGGCCGACCGATCACGAAATGTCGGGCGAGTTTTTCGCGCATCGGTTTCGCGATATTCGCCATGGCGGCGAAATCGGTGACGCCTTGATGATAGATCCAGTGCCACAATTGCTTGGCGCGGAACGGGGCCTCACCGATCGAGGCCACGGCTTCGGCGAGTTCGGCACGCGACATGCCGACGAGGTCGCGGCGTCCATCCTCCAGCAGGGCCGGCGGTGGGGCGAACAAGGCGGCCTTGGCCAGAATGCGGGTGCGCTCGGCCTCGTCGAGATCGAGCATGACGGACATGATCTAGCTCTTGTTCGGTGCGGTGGCGCTGGCGGGACAGGCTTTCTGGATCGCCTTGTAGGCGTCCGAAAAACCGTCCAGCCCGAACGTGTCGGTCACCGGTTTGGCGTTCGGCGCGCTCGCTGTCGCCGTCACTGTCGATCCGCCCAGGAACGCCTTGGTGGTTGCAGCGCCCTTCATCGCGTAGGCCATGTTATCCTTGGTAAAAAACTTCAAACTGGTGCCACCGACCGCAAGGCTCACTTTCGCATCCTTGGTATAGGTGATGCCCTGGCTGAGCGAGATTTCATCGCGAAACGCCGCCCGCTCCGTGACCGTCAGCATAGCCGGGGTCGCCTTGCTGCCCTTGGGCGGGGTGCTGAGGGCGAAGGCGTAGCAGGCCTTGTCTGGCCCGGTTCCATAGGTCGCGGCGGTCCATGATTTGAATACGCCGAGCGGTTTGGGCGCGTTGGTGGCAGGGGTGGTCGCGGCGAAACCGAGGCCGGGGACCGCCATGGCGAGCAGGAACAGGAAGGGTGCGTGTTTCATAGCGGCTGAAATACGCGCCCGACGCCGCGGCGACAAGTTATCTTCCGACTCGAATGCCGATATTCACCTGCCGGATCGCCGCGTCCACCGCACGGAGCGCCGCAAGCCGATGGCCATGCTTGTTGTGCGCCGCCGCGAGAAGCTGCGCACGCGCGGCAAACAGCGCGTTGCGGGCGGCGATCATATGACCCTGATCGGCCATCGCGACGCCGCCCATGGCGGCTCCGGCCATCCATGTCGCTGCGAACATGGCTGCCAGGCGTTTGTTGCTGAGGATCATGATAAATCTCCGTTGGTGGTTGATCACACGGAAAGTTTATGATGGCCGAACATGGCGCGGATCGGGCGAATGGGTAACGAAATGCAATCGGCCAAGACCGCGCGGGTGGATTGGATTGTTGCCGCCCTGGCCTCTGAGGTGTTAGCGAGCGCGATATGAAACAAATGGGTTTCATCCTTCTTGTCTCCGCATTGGTTCTGCTCGCGGGCTGTGCCGACAGCGTGACCAGCTATTATCACAAACACCCGCATCGTCTGATGCGGGAGGTGGTGAGATGTGAAAATAACGGCGGCGCGCTTGCCGATACGCCGCGATGTCGCAAGGCGCTCGCGATCAACGCACAGTTATTTTGAGCGTCCCAGGCGCGCGATGAGGGAGGAGGTGTCCCACCGATGGCCCCCCATCGCCTGAACATCGGCGTAGAATTGATCGACCAGAGCGGTCACCGGTAGCCGCGCACCGGTTTCCTTCGCCTGATCAAGGCAGATGCCGAGATCCTTGCGCATCCAGTCGACGGCGAAACCGAAATCGAATGAGCCGGCCACCATGGTCTTCCAGCGATTGTCCATCTGCCAGCTTTGCGCCGCGCCTTTCGAGATCGCGCCGATCACCGCCGCGGGGTCGAGCCCGGCCGCCTGGGCGAAGGCCAGACCTTCGGCGAGGCCCTGCACCACGCCGGCGATACAGATCTGATTGACCATTTTGGCCAACTGCCCGGCACCCGCCGCGCCGATATGGCTGATCGCGGCGCCGTAACAGCCGATCACCGGCTTTGCCCGCTCGAAATCATCGGCGGCACCGCCGATCATCACGGTCAGCCTGCCGGCTTCGGCGCCCGCCTGGCCGCCGGAGACCGGCGCGTCCAGAACGCCGAACCGGCCCTCCGAAGCCGCGGCCAGTTCCCGCGCCACTTTTGCCGAGGCCGTGGTGTGATCGACGAACAGGGCGCCCGCCGCCATGCCGGCAAAGGCGCCATCCGGCCCGATCGTCACGGCGCGGAGATCATCGTCGTTGCCGACGCAGGAGAAGACGACATCCTGGCCTGAAGCGGCGTCGCGCGGCGTCGCGGCCGCGGTGCCGCCATGACGGGCGACCCAGGCGGCGGCCTTGGCGGGGGTGCGGTTATAGACCGTCACGCGATGTCCGGCGGTGGCGAGATGACCCGCCATCGGGAAGCCCATGACGCCAAGGCCGATGAATGCGACGTTAGCCATGTTTTACATCCTTTGAATTCAGAGTTCTCTTGGTTCAGAATCGAACGGTGCGACCATCACGCAGCGCGGCGATCTCGGCCTCGTCGTATCCCAGTTCGATCAGAACGTCGTGCGTGTCCGCCCCTGGCTTGGGGATGTCGCGGCGCACGCCGGGGCGGGTGCCGTTCATGCTGATCGGCAATCCGGGCAGGCCGACCACGCGGCCATCCGGCAGGGAGACGTCGAGCAGGCCGCCGGACTGGCGCAGATGGGGATCGTCGAACAGATCCGCCGGGCGGGCGATCGGGGCGAAGGGCAGGCCGAGGCGCTCGCAGGTCGCGGCGAGCTCGGCCGTGGTGAAGCGGGCGAAGGTGGCGGCGATGATCGGCAGGGTGCGCGGACGGGCGGCGCGGCGTTCGGCCTGGGTGGTCAGGGACGGGTCGGTCGCGAGGGCGGTGAGGTCGAATTCAGTGCAGAAGACCCGCCATTGCGTGTCGGTCACGATTCCAATGAAGATCTGACCGCCATCGGCGGTGGCGAAAATGTCATAGACCGGCCAGGCGACATCGCGCGCGCTCATCGGGCGGGGTTCGATGCCGGTGATGGCGGCCTGGGCCATGTGCTGGGCCATCAGCATCGCGACCGATTCGAACAGACCGGACTGGACACGCTGGCCGGTGCCGGTGCGTGCGCGCTCGGCGAGAGCGGCGAGAATGGCGACGGCGCCGAAGGTGCCGCCCATGATGTCGATGACCGAGGCGCCGGCCCTGAGCGGCTGGCCGACCGGGCCAGTCATGTAGGCGAGGCCGCCCATCATTTGTACGACTTCATCGAGGGCGGTGCGGTGCTCGTAGGGGCCGGGCAGGAAGCCCTTGAGCGAGCAATAGATCAGGCGCGGATTGGCGGCGGCGCATTCATCGTAGCCGAGACCGAGTTTGTCGAGCGCGCCGGGACGGAAATTTTCGATCAGCACGTCGGCGCGGGCGATCAGGCGTCTGGCGGCCTCAAGACCGGCGGGAGATTTCAGGTCGAGCATGACGCTGCGCTTGTTGCGGCTGGCCATGGTGAAGAAGCCGATGCCGGAGCCGGTGAGGCGGCGGGTGTTGTCGCCCTCGGGGGCGGGTTCGATTTTCACCACATCGGCGCCGAGGTCGGCAAGGATCAGCCCGGTGGTCGGCCCCATGACCATATGGGTGAATTCGACGACTCGCAGGTTGGATAACGGGGTGGCGCTCATGCGGCGGGATGGAAAATCCGGGGGATGCCGGCTTTGGCGAGTTGGCCATGCAGCGTCTCGTCCGGCAGACCGGCATGGAGCGGGGCGCGCGCCGCGAGCAGGCGAGCGAGATCGATGCCGGTGTCAAAACCCATGCTTTCCAGCATGAACACGAGGTCTTCAGTGACGATGTTGCCGGACGCGCCGGGGGCGAAAGGGCAGCCGCCGAGACCGGCGAGAGCGGCATCGAAATCGCGAATCCCCGCCTCCAGCCCCGCGAGCGCGTTGGCGATGCCGAGGCCCAAAGTATCGTGCAGGTGCAGGCCGACCAGGGCCGGGCCGATTTCAGCGCGGACCGCGCGGATGGTTGATTTGATCTGGGCCGGGTTGGCGTAGCCGACCGTGTCGGCCAGGCCGATCTGGGTCACGCCGGCCTCGGCCAGGGCGGCGGCGATGCGGACAACCTCGGCCTGCGGGATGATGCCATCGATCGAACAGCCGAAGGCGGTGGAACAGGCGACTTCCAGCTCGGTGCCGGGGGCGTTGTCCTGCATCCAGGCGAGGATGCCGGCGACCACCGCGACCTGTTCGTCAGGCGTGCGGTTGAGATTGGCGCGCGAATGACCCGCGCTGATCGAAACCGGCACGCTGATGCGGTGCGCCCCCGCGGCAACCGCCGCCTCGGCGCCGCGCAGATTGGGCGCGAGAGCGACCACGGTGAGACCGGGGATGGCGCGGGCGAAGCGGACCACAGCATCGGTATCGGCCATCTGGGGGATCAATCGGGCCGGGACGAAACTGCCGACCTCGATCTCGCGCAGACCGGACGCGGCGAGAGCGGCGATCCAGGCACATTTCGCCGGGGTGGCCATGATGGACGCGGCCATCTGAAGCCCATCGCGCGGGCCGACTTCGCAGATCGTGACGGTTTCCTTCATCCGGCGCAATCTGCAACGTCGGGCGGTTCGGGGCAAGGTTGCGAGGGGGAAATCAGGGAAAGGTTGATGGGTCTCACCCGTGGCTCAACCGGTTTTATTACGATAACGTAACGATTTTTGCGTGCCAATGCGCCGCCCGCCGATCAGCGATTTTTGAAAATCTTGCGATCGGGGATGAAATAATGATTGCCCGGACCGAGCGGCGGTGGCGATGAGGTGATCGGTGGGAACACCACAACCGGGCGCGGTCGGCGCGGGCGGGGGGTGGCGGGTTTTTCGCGTTTGCGCCGTGG
>NZ_JBMFGY010000021.1:0-11467 GCF_049977125.1 Acidiphilium sp.
GCGGGTTGCATGGCGGGATAAGACCATAGTCTTAGGGGGGTGAGAAAGACGAAAAAACAGGCAAGGCGCCTTTTTTGTAAAAAAGGCGGAAAAAACTTTCGTTCCTCGGGTTCCCGGTGGATTCGCGTGCGGGGGATGCAGAAAGATGGTGGGGTGCTGAAGAGGAGCCTATTTTATTGTTGCTGTTGTTAAGAGAAATAAGGTCATTTTGACCCATGCCAGATTACCGACGACATCGCGTTGCGGGTGGAACGTATTTTTTTACCGTTGCTTTGGCCGATCGGGGCAGCGATCTGTTGATGACGGAAATCGCGGCGTTGCGGGAATCGGTGGCGCGTGCTCGCGCGGTGCGTCCGTTCGAGATCGACGCCTGGGTTGTGCTGCCTGAGCATTTGCATGCGGTCTGGACGTTGCCCGAGGGTGATGCGGATTTTTCAACGCGGTGGATGTTGATCAAGCGGGGTTTTTCCGCGCGGGTTGCGGCGGGTGAGGCGCGGTCTGCGTCGCGGGTGGCCAAAGGGGAACGGGGGATCTGGCAGCGGCGGTTTTGGGAGCACGCGGTGCGCGACGAGGACGATTTCGTGCGGCATGTCGATTATGTGCATTTCAATCCGGTCAAGCATGGGTTTGTCGAGAGGGCTTGGGATTGGCCGTTTTCGTCGTTTCGGCGCGCGGTGGGGCGGGGGGATTATCCGGCGGGTTGGGGCGTGGGCGAGGTGGTGGATGGGGCGTTCGGGGAATGATGGGTTGGGGGGCGTGGAGAGGATGGTGGGGTGCGGTAGAGCACCCCACCCTACTCCAGAGGTTTCATTTGATGGAGCACCAAGCCCCGACGATTTTTATCAATTATTGCCATTCCGCTGTCGTCATAATAAACGCCTAATCTGACAGGAACACCAATGAGCGAATAGATCGCCGTCTTCAAATGCGGTTCGATTAAGTCCTTAGCCATGTCTTGCCGAATTTTGTCAATCATCCCGAACAACCAATCTCGATAACGATATATTCGCCCCGCATGTCCTGACGCCAACAGTCCTCCACCAGGGAAAAATGCCCTCCCGCCAATTTCAATCATTGAATTACCGCCCTTTCTTCTCAAATTTCGATATTCGTCATCGGTCAATCGCATTGGCGTTGCGCTTCGCGCCTCATATCGTTCCAGTCCCGGAGCATTTGTTCGAAGAAGAATTTCCAGCAAATTTGTCATTGTCCATCTGCCATGTGGCTGGACATCGAGAAAAGTAGCTTCGTCAGCAGTAATGTGAGCGTATAGTAATGGTCCAGTTCGGCGAATAGAATTCGGTGTTTGGAATATACGACTTAAATGGAAATGTAATATCTGCCAATCATTAAACATCATATCCGCTTTATGGTTATTTTTATTTTTTGCGATTGTCTGGCTTAGCCAAGGTCTGACGTCACCGCCAGAACCTAGAGCCAATCTAATTTGATCGATAGCAGGATATTGATTTCGATGGCTCGTAACTTCCTGCGAGGTGAATATTTTACGGGGAAGCTGCGGCACGCGCCTCGCCCGAAAATGGATCCAGTTTACAAAGTCGGCATGAAAATCGCCGGTCGACGACGTTCCGAAATCAGCGGCGATAAGCCGTTTCAAATCACTTTCCGTCTCGTCCACAACCAACATGTTCAATGTCTCCATTGGCCGGACAACGAGGCCGAACGGTTGATGGCTCCGCACCGGTAAAGCCGCGCCCACAGGAATCGGAGTGCCAGTCTCACGGCGACCAGCACTCCGATACCGGAAGTTTTTTGCGCGCTTTTTTGCAAAAGAGCGCCGCTTCTCTTGCCCTACGCTGCGGCGATCATGGCACGGGCTGACGGGGTGGGAAATGGTGGGGTGCGGTAGAGCACCCCACCCTACGATCGCTCGCCGACACACATTTCCGAAAGTTTTTTGCGCGCTTTTTTACAAAAAAGCGCCGCTTGCTTCTCCTGCCCTCGCCGCGGCGATGGTGGGGTGCGGTAGAGCACCCCACCCTACGGGTCAGGCGGCTTCGGCCAGATCGCCGCGCACTGTCAGGCCGTCGTCGCCGACGCCGACGTTGACGGTTTCGCCGTCGTGGATGGTGCCGGCGAGGATGGCGGTGGCGAGGCGATTTTGGAGGCTGCGTTGGATGACGCGTTTGAGGGGGCGGGCGCCGTAGACGGGATCGTAACCTTCGTTGGCCAGCCAGTCGCGGGCCGCTTGATCGAGGTGGAGGGTGATTTTGCGGTCGGCGAGGAGGGTTTCGAGGTGTTTGAGCTGGATGTCGACGATGGTGGCCATATCCGCGCGCTGGAGGCGGCGGAAGAGGATGATTTCGTCGAGGCGGTTGAGGAATTCCGGGCGGAAGTGGCCGCGGACGACGCGCATGACCGAGGCTTCGGCCATCATGATGTCTTCACCGTCGGGCTGGTTGGCGAGGATTTCGCTGCCGAGGTTTGAGGTGAGGACGATGATGGTGTTTTTGAAATCGACGGTGCGGCCCTGGCCGTCGGTCAGGCGGCCGTCGTCGAGGACCTGGAGGAGGATGTTGAAGACGTCCTCGTGGGCTTTTTCGACCTCGTCGAACAGGATGACCTGGTAGGGGCGGCGGCGGATGGCTTCGGTCAGGACGCCGCCTTCCTCGTAGCCGACATAGCCGGGGGGCGCGCCGATCAGGCGGGCGACGGCGTGTTTTTCCATGAATTCGCTCATGTCGATGCGGACCATGGCGCGTTCATCGTCGAACAGGAATTCGGCGAGGGCTTTGCAGGTTTCGGTTTTGCCGACGCCGGTGGGGCCGAGGAAGAGGAAGGAGCCGATCGGGCGGTTGGGGTCGTTCAGCCCGGCGCGGGCGCGGCGGACGGCATCGGAGACGGCGCGCAGGGCGGCTTCCTGACCGACGACGCGGGCGCGCAGATTGTCTTCCATTTTGGTGAGTTTGGCGCGCTCGCCTTCGAGCATGCGGTCGACCGGGATGCCGGTCCAGCGGGCGACGACCTGGGCGATTTGTTGTTCGGTGACGGCTTCGTTGACCAGCGAGCCATCGGGCGCGCCGTCGTTCGTGCCGGTGGCGAGTTTGCGTTCGAGGTCGGGGATGACGCCGTACATCAGCTCGGAGGCGCGGGCGAGGTTGCCGGCGCGCTGGGCCATTTCCATTTCGCCGCGGGCCTGATCGAGTTTTTCCTTGAGGCGCTGGGTTTCGGCCAGACGGTCTTTTTCGCCTTTCCAGGTGGCGGACATGGCGTCGGATTTTTCCTCGATGGCGGCGATTTCGCCTTCGAGGCGGGCGAGGCGTTCGCGGGAGGCGGCGTCGTCCTCGCGTTTGAGGGCTTCGCGTTCGATTTTGAGCTGCATCAGGCGGCGGTCGAGCTCGTCGAGGGCTTCGGGTTTGCTGTCGACCTGCATGCGCAGGCGCGAGGCGGCTTCGTCGATCAGGTCGATCGCCTTGTCGGGGAGGAAACGGTCGGTGATGTAGCGGTTGGAGAGGGTGGCGGCGGCGACGAGGGCGGAATCGAGGATGCGGACACCGTGGTGGAGTTCGTATTTTTCCTTGATGCCGCGCAGGATGGAGATGGTGTCCTCGACGCTGGGCTCGTTGACGAAGACGGGCTGGAAGCGGCGGGCGAGGGCGGCGTCTTTTTCGATGTATTTGCGGTATTCATCGAGCGTGGTGGCGCCGATGCAGTGGAGCGCGCCGCGGGCGAGTTCGGGCTTGATCAGGTTGGAGGCGTCCATCGCGCCGTCGGCGCGGCCGGCACCGACCAGGGTGTGCATTTCGTCGATGAAGAGGATGATCTCGCCGTTGGCGGTTTCGATTTCCTTGAGGACGGCTTTGAGGCGTTCCTCGAATTCGCCGCGGAATTTGGCGCCGGCGACCAGGGCGCCGAGGTCGAGCGATAGCAGGCGTTTGTTGCGCAGGGCTTCGGGGACGTCGCCATTGACGATGCGGAGTGCGAGGCCTTCGACGATGGCGGTTTTGCCGACGCCGGGTTCGCCGATCAGGACGGGGTTGTTTTTGGTGCGGCGGGCGAGGACCTGGATGGCGCGGCGGATTTCCTCATCGCGGCCGATCACGGGGTCGAGCTTCTGGTCGCGGGCGGATTGGGTGACGTCGCGCGCGTATTTTTTCAGGGCGTCGAAATTGGCTTCGGCGTTGGCGGAGGTGACGGTGCGGCCTTTGCGGATGTCGGCGACGGCTTTTTCGAGGGATTGGGCGGAGGCGCCGGCGGTTTTGAGGGCGCGGCCGGCTTGTGTGTCGCTGGCGGCGAGGGCGATGAGGACGCGGTCTTGCGCTGTGTATTCGTCGCCGGCTTTCTGGGCCATGGTTTGGGCGGCATCGAGCACGCGGGCGAGATCGGGGGTGATCTGGGGTTGGCCGGCGCCGGCGCCCTGGACTTTGGGGAGTTTGGCGACGGCGGCATCGACCGCGAATTTGACCGCGGCGGGGTCGCCGCCGGCGGCGCGGATCAGGCCGGTGGCGGCCCCTTCGTCATCGTCGAGAAAGGCTTTGAGGAGGTGGTCGGGCGTGATGTACTGGTGGTATTCGCGGACCGCGATGGTTTGCGCGGCCTGAACGAAGCCACGGGCGCGTTCGGTGAATTTTTCGAAATCCATGGTTGATCCCTTTCATTAAGGCGACCTTGGCGGCGCTATCCCTCAAGAGGCAATGGCGCAACCTTGCCTGACGTAAATGGTTGTAGCATTGATCTGGCTCAAGAGGGGGCTGGATGCGGATTGAGACAATCTATCGATATCCGGTCAAGGGGCTGACGCCTGAGCGGATGGCGCGGGCGACGCTTCGGCGGGGACGCGCGATCGCGTGGGACCGGGCGTTTGCGCTGGCGCAGGGGGATTGCGGGTTCGATGCGGCGGCGCCGGCGTGGCGGCCGAAGACGGAGTTTTTGTGTCTGGCGCGGAATGCCGAGGCGGCGGGGCTGCTGGCGCGGTTCGATGCGGCGGGGCGCTGCCTGTCGCTGGTGGCGCCCGATGGCGCGGCGCTGGATGCCGATCCGTTCAGCGCGGAAGGGCGGGGGGCGATTGGCGGGTTCATTGCCGCGGCACTGCCTGCCGCGATGCGCGGGGCGACGCGGTTCGTTCATGCCGCCGACCACAGTTTTTGCGATCATCGGACCCAGGTGATCAGCCTGATCGGCCTGTCCAGCATTGCGGCACTCGAAGCCGCCGCGGGGGGAGTGCGGCACAAGTTGCGGTTCCGGGCCAATCTGTATCTGGCTGATCTTGCGGCGTGGGATGAATTCACCTGGCTGGGCCGGTGCCTCGCCATCGGCGACGCGCGGCTGCGCGTTACCGAGCGGATCGACCGCTGCGCCGCCACCTCGATCAACCCCGAAACCGGGGCGCGGGATGCCAATCCGGTCAAGGAACTCAGGCAGTCTTTCGGCCATGTCGATTGCGGGGTGTTTGCCGAGGTGATCGAGGACGGCACGATCACGCCGGGCGATGCCGTCCGGCTGCTGGCATGACGGGGGGTGTGCTCGTCGAGGGCGCGACAATCTGGCGCCGCGCCCATGCTGAGCGGATGGCGGTCATTATCGATGGTTCGGCCTATTTCCGCGCCCTCAAGGAGGCCATCCTCGCGGCACGCCACTCCGTTCTGATGATCGGCTGGGATTTTCACACCGGTATCGCGCTCGAACGCGACGGCGACGCCACTTCGGGTGTGCCCAACACGCTGGGCGATTTTCTCGTGCATGTCGTGCGGCGCAACCCGGCGCTGCAGATCCATGTCCTGCGCTGGGACCTCGCCTTCATGAAAATGCCGATGCGCGGCACGACGCCGCTCATCCTGCTGAACTGGCTCACCTCGCGGCGCATCCATTTTCGTCTCGACAGCAATCACCCCACCGGCGGCTGTCATCATCAGAAGATCGTGGTGATCGATGATCGTCTGGCGTTCTGCGGCGGGATCGACACGACGGTGGGGCGCTGGGATACGGGCGATCATGTCGACGACGATCCCCGCCGCGATGAGCCGGACGGCAAACGGCACGGCCCATGGCATGACGTGACGACGGCGGTCGATGGGGCCGCCGCACGCGCGCTCGGCGACCTCGCGCGGGTCCGCTGGCACAACGCCACCGGCCACAGGCTGCAGCCGCCACCGCCGAGCGCGGATCCGATCTGGCCTTGCAGCCTCGCGCCGCAGATGCGCGATGTCATGGTCGGTATCGCGCGGACGTGGCCGAAGACCGCCGAGATGCCCGAAACCCGCGAGATCGAGGCGCTCTACCTCGCCGCCATCGCTTCGGCGCGCCACAGTATTTATATCGAAAGCCAGTATTTCGCGGCGCCGCGCATCGCTTCGGCCATCGGCGCGCGACTAGCCGAAGCCGACGGGCCGGACATCATCATCATCAACCCCAAACGCGCCGACGGCTGGCTCGAAGAGGAGGCCATGGGGTCCGCCCGCGCCCTGTTGCTCGGCGACATCAGCAGCCTCGATCACGCCCGCCGCCTGCGCTTCGCCACGCCGGTCACGGAAGGTGATGCGGATATCTATGTCCATGCCAAGGTGCTGATCATCGACGATACGCTGCTCCGCATCGGTTCCTCGAACATCAACAATCGCTCGATGGGCATCGACACCGAATGCGACCTCGCGGTCGAAGTGCCGCGCGGCGGGGTGGAGCGGCCCGACCTGCGCGCCGCCATTCTCGACGTGCGTGACACGCTGCTCGCCGAACATCTCGGCACCAGTGTCGCCACCATCCGCAGCGCGATCGCCGCGTGCGGCTCCCTGATCGGCGCCTTCGACGCGCTGCTGCCGGTTGCCGGCCGCCGCCTCGCGCTGTTTCACCCGCCGTCGATCAACGATGTCGAAGCCAAACTCGCCGCGAGCGGGGCGCTCGACCCCGATGGGGCGGAGGCCATGGCACCGAATTTTCTCCGCGGCATCCGCCTGATCAACCGGCCACGGCCAAAACATCTGTTGCACCGGCTTACGCGCCGCGCCGAAACCGCCTAGTCTGATGCGATGCTGACCGATCTGCCGAACATCCTGACCTTGTCACGGATCGCCGCCATTCCGCTGCTCGTCCTGCTGGTCGCCTTGCGCGATCCCACCGCCGATCTGCTCGCCGCCGCGCTGTTCACCATCGCCGGCATCACCGACTGGCTGGATGGGCGCATCGCCCGCACGCGCCGGCAACTTTCCGACCTTGGCCGGATGCTCGACCCGATCGCCGACAAGCTTCTGGTCGGCGCCACGCTGATGCTGCTGGTCGGGTTTCATCTGCTGCCCGCGTTCGGCATCTATCCGGCGATCGTGATCATGCTGCGCGAGATTTTGGTGTCGGGTCTGCGGGAATACCTCGCCGGCATCAGAATCGGCCTGCCGGTCACCAAACTCGCGAAGTGGAAAACCGCGGCACAGATGGGCGCGCTCGGGTTCCTGCTGCTCGGCGATCAGGGGGCGGCGATACTGGGGATCGGCGGCTTTCCGGCCACCGACATCGGCGGCGTGCTGCTGTGGCTCGCCGCCATCCTGACCATCGTCACCGGCTGGGATTATCTCAACGCCGGGTTGCGCCACATTATTCAACCGGGCGCGGCGCCGTGACCGGGGCCTGGCGCGGCCGGAACGGTTTCATGTGTGGCCGCTGAAGACCTGTTTGGCGGTTGCGTTCACGCCGGTGAGGCGCGCTTGCATGAAATGAGGGAACCGGTTTGGGTTTTTTAAGAAAGAAATGGTCGGCTTGTGGCGCGCCGCCCGCTCATCCTGAATGGTGACCGATCCTCGCCCCGGCCAGATTCTCGCCCTGGTCGGCTGGTCGGGCAGTGGCAAGACAACGCTGCTCGAGCGCGTGATCCCGTTGCTGACGGCACGGGGGTTGATCGTGTCCACGCTGAAACACGCGCATCATGCGGTGGACCCCGACCAGCCCGGCAAGGACAGCTATCGTCACCGGATCGCGGGGGCCACCGAAACCATGCTCGCGACGCGTGAGCGCTTCGTGCTGTTCCGCGAACATCGCAGCGCGGATGAACCTGATCTGGCGCTCCTGTTGTCCCGCATGGCGCCGGCCGATCTCTATCTCGCGGAGGGGTTCAAATCCGCGCCGGTGGCGAAGCTCGAAATCCATCGGCCCAGCCTCGGCAAGCCGCCGCTCTGGCCGGATTGGCCGGGGATCATCGCCGTCGTAACCGATGCCGCCTTGCCCGCCTGCCCGCTGCCAACGCTCGACCTCGCCGATCCCGGCGCGGTGGCCGGATTCATCGCGACGCGCCTCGGCTTGAGGTGAGACGGTGAATCGGAGCATAAACGAATTATGAAGCCTGAAGGAATCAACCCGATGCGGCGCGGCGCGCAATCTGTCATGACGAAGCCCCTGTCCCTGGCTGTGAGCCTGGTCGTTCCCGGCACGCTGGCCCTGATGCTGTCGGGTTGCGCGGGGGTGGGCAATTATCTTGAGACCACGGTCAATCCGTTCGGCAATCCCAATGCCCCCGCCGGTGATTCCCTCAACATGCAGCGCGCCCGGGGCAATGATGTCGCTGTGGCGCCGATTTTGCCGCAACCGGGGGATGTCTGGCCGGGTCCGGTTCGCCCGGTGCCGACGTTGAATGACATCCAGCAGCATATGAATGTCCCGCTCGGTCAGGAATATCAGAGCGAATATGGCAGCAATCCGGGCAGCGCGACCCCCTATTCGGTGCCCAAGGGGGCGAGTGCCACCGTCGAATCCGGCGCGGCCCCGCCTAACCGGCGCGCCGGTCCGGTCACCGGCAACAACGCCGGTCTGACCAAATTCGGCACCTATGGCCACGCCGTCAAAGGCAGCTCGACCCCGCCGGGCAGCGTCCAGAGCGGTCTGCCCACTGAACCCGCGATCCCCGACGCGGTGCCGACTCCCGCGCCGGGCATCAGCGCGCCGAAGGGCTTCGCCGTGGGTCAGACCCTCATGGGCCCGACCGGACCGGCCGGAATCGTCAGCGGTTCGAGCAACGGCCGCTACCAGACCGTCGCACCGATCAATGGCGTGGGCGGCGGCATCCTGATTCCGAACGGCAACGGCACCGCCACGCTGATCCAGCCGAACGGCCAGGTCACCACCGTGCAGGGCCAGTGAGACCGCGATGAAGATTCTCTATTTCGCCTGGCTGCGCGAGCGGATCGGCCATGCCGAGGATTGCATCGATCCGCCCGCGTCGATCACCACCATCGCGGCGCTGACCGATTACCTGACCACGCTCGGCCCTGCCTATCAGCGGGCATTCGCCGATCGCAGCGCGATCAAGACGGCCCTCGATCAGCGCTTCGTTCCGCCGGACACGCCGTTGGGCGACGCGCGCGAGGTCGCCTATTTCCCGCCGTTCACCGGCGGCTGACCATGCCGCGCATCGTTGTCGGTCCGGCGGATTTCGATCTCGACGCCGAGCTGCGCCGGCTTGAAACCGGCGCCGGCGCGGTCGCGAGCTTCGTTGGCCTCGTGCGCGGCACGGCGCAGGGGGATACCGGGGTGAGCCGCCCGCTCGCCGCCCTCACGCTCGAACACTACCCCGGCATGACCGAACAGGCGCTCGCCGCGATCGCCGACACCGCGATGACGCGCTGGCACCTGCTCGACTGCACCATCATCCATCGGGTTGGATGTCTCAAACCCGGCGCGCGCATCGTTCTCGCCGCCGCATCGAGCGCCCATCGCCGCGACGCGCTGGAAGCGACCGGTTTTCTGATCGACTGGCTGAAGACCGATGCCCCGTTCTGGAAGCGCGAGGATTTCATCGACGGCACGACGACGTGGGTCGCGGCAAGATCCGCCGACACCGATGCGCGCGACCGCTGGATAACGCCCTGATCGGGGCGCACCGGTTGCCTTGCCGCGCTTTCCGCTCACTTGCACCGGGGGGCCGGTTGTGCCACACGGCGGTCTCCCTGCCGGGCACGTGGCATCGTGCGCGGCTATGCCCGTTTCCATGGGGGAAATTGGCGGTGACCTTGTCGTTCAAGGCCAGCGTCGGGGCTGAAGCAACCCATAGGGGGTAATCATGCCGTTATATGAATGTGTGCTGATCGCACGCAGCGAAATCACGCAGCAACAGGTCGATGTCATCGCCGACGACGTCACGGCCCGGCTCGAGGGCGAGGGCGGTGCCGTCAAGAAGCGGGAATACTGGGGTCTGCGCAATCTTGCGTATCGCATCAAGAAGAACCGCAAGGGCCATTATGTCCTGCTCGGTCTTGAGGCGGAATCGACATCGATCAACGAGATGGAGCGTTTGCTCGGCCTGAACGAGGATATTCTTCGTTTCATGACCCTGCGCGTCGATGAGATCGAGGAAGCGCCGTCGGCGCCGCTGTCCCGCAAGGGCGACGATCGTGATCGTGGCTTCCGCGGACCGAAACCGGCCGGGCGCTTTGACAGCGGCCGCCGCCGTGGCCCCGAAGATCGCGAAGAGTTCCGCGCCCGTGACGAGTTCCGCACCGATCGCGATGACGATCTGGTCGAGGAGGATTGAGCCATGTCGAGCACCACTGACGATACCGATGTCAACCCCGGCGCCCGCCGCGCCGCCGTCGGCGCCCGCCGGCCGTTCTATCGCCGCCGCAAGGCCTGCCCGTTTTCCGGCGCCGGCGCGCCGAAGATCGATTACAAGGATGTGCGGCTGCTCTCGCGCTTTCTGTCCGAGCGCGGCAAGATCGTGCCGAGCCGGATCACCGCCGTTTCCGCCAAGAAGCAGCGCGAACTCGCGCGCGCCATCAAGCGCGCCCGTTTCCTCGCTTTGCTGCCCTACGTGGTCGATTGAGGAGCACGCATTATGGCACAAGTCGAACTGATCCTGCTCCAACGCGTCGAGAAACTCGGCCAGATGGGCGACGTGGTCAAAGTCAAACCCGGTTACGCCCGCAACTTCCTGCTGCCGCAGGCCAAGGCGGTCCGCGCCACCAAGAACAACCGCGAGCGCTTCGAGCGTGAGCGGGTGCAGCTCGAGGCGCAGAACCTCAAGCGGCGCGGCGAGGCCGAGCGCGTGGCCGAGCGGGTGGCCGGGCTCTCGGTCGTTCTGATCCGTCAGGCGAGCGACGCCGGTTCGCTCTACGGTTCGGTCACCGCCCGTGACATTGCGGACGGGTGCGTCGCCGGCAGTCTGACGATCGATCGCAGCCAGGTCCTGCTCGAACATCCGATCAAGACGCTCGGCCTGACCACCGTGCGCGTCGCGCTCCATCCCGAGGTGATCATGAACGTGACGGTCAATGTCGCGCGCAGCACCGAGGAAGCCGACAAACAGGCCCGTGGCGAAGCCCTCACCCGCGATGAGGACGAATACGAGATGGAAACCGCGGACGAGGACGAGACCGAAACCGGCTGATCCAATCGAGTGTCATGCTTTCAGCATAACGCTCTGATTCTATGTCTTTTCGAGCGATTTCAGTCGATTAAACGCCGCCCTTCGCGGGGCGTTCCAGAGACGATAAAAGCGCCGGATCACCTCCGGCGCTTTTTTTTGCCCAGCCTG
>NZ_JBMFGY010000021.1:11567-12962 GCF_049977125.1 Acidiphilium sp.
TCATGACAGCACCGATGCTCTTTATCCCCTTTTTTATCGTCACCGTGATGCCCAGATCGAAGCTCTTGGTAACGTTTCATCAGGGGGTCGAACATGCGTATAATGTTGGACAGGCTTTTGAACCGTCTGATCGCCACCGGCACGCTGGACGTGATCTGGCCGGATGGTTCCCGCTCCCGCTACAAGGGTGATCCCGGCCCGCGGGCGAGCATGGCGATCCATGATAACGCGACGGTGCGTCGCCTCGCGATCTCCCCCGGCATGGCGCTGGGCGAAGCCTATATGAACGGCCAGATCACGCCGGTCGATGGCTCGATCCATGACGTGCTTCACATTCTGATGGCCAATATTGAAACCGCCGCCCATCGCGTGCCGATGCTGCGCGCCGAGGCCACGCTGAACCGCATCGCACGGCCGCTGGTTCAGATGAACAACGCGCGCAAGGCGCGGCGCAATGTGGCGCATCACTACGATCTGAACGGGCGGCTCTATTCGCTGTTTCTCGATCGCGACCGGCAATATTCCTGCGGCTATTTCCCGCGCGGCGACGAAACGATCGATGAGGCGCAGATCGCCAAGAAGCGCCATATCGCCGCGAAACTGCTGCTCGACCGGCCCGGTCTGACCGTGCTCGACATCGGCTGCGGCTGGGGTGGCATGGCATTGACCCTCGCGCGCGATTATGGCGCGCGGGTCACCGGCATCACGCTCTCCGCCGAGCAACTCGCCGCCGCCCGGGCCCGCGCCGCGGCCGAGGGGCTGGCCGACCGTGTCGCATTCGAATTGATCGACTATCGCGCGGTCGATCGCCGATTCGACCGGATCGTTTCGGTCGGCATGTTCGAACATGTCGGGTTGCCGAATTATCAGCCGTATTTCGACACGCTCGCCCGCTGCCTGAACCCCGACGGCGTCGCCCTGGTCCATGCCATCGGCCGGTTCGACGGTCCGGCCGGCACCAGCCCGTGGCTGGCCAAATATATCTTCCCCGGCGGCTATTCACCGGCCTTGTCCGAAGTGTTCGGCCCGATCGAGCGATCCGGCCTGCGCACCACCGACATGGAGATTCTGCGGCTGCACTACGCCAAGACCCTGAACCACTGGCGCCGGCGCTTCGCGGCCAACCGCGACACCATCGCCGCGCTCTATGACGAACGCTTCTGCCGCATGTTCGAATTCTACCTCGCCGGCGCGGAACTCGCCTTCACCGTGCAGGATCACATGGTGTTTCAGGTGCAACTCGCCCATCGGCAGGAGGCCGTGCCGCTGACGCGGGACTATATCACCGATTTTGAACGACATCGCGCCCGGCAGACCGCCTGACCCCGCCGGGGACCGGCGTAAACTCTGGTATCGGGGACCGGCGTAAACTCTGGTATCGGGGACCGGCGTAAA
>NZ_JBMFGY010000021.1:13062-31678 GCF_049977125.1 Acidiphilium sp.
CCGGCGTGGAATTGACTTGCGCGCCGTCCCCATCTACCCCGCCCCCAACACAGGAGACGGGTTCATGGCGGTCAACGCCTTCATTTTTCCGGGACAGGGCAGCCAGTCGGTCGGCATGGGGCGTGATCTGGCCGCCGCTTTCGCGCCCGCGCGCGACGTGTTTGAGGAAGTCGACGAGGTTCTCAAACAGAAGCTCTCGCGCCTGATGTTCGACGGCCCGGCCGACGAGCTGACACTGACCGAGAACGCGCAGCCCGCCCTGATGGCCATGTCGATCGCGGTGCTGCGCTGCCTGGAGCGCGAGGGTGGCGTCACGGTGCGTCAGCGTGCCGCGGTGGTCGCCGGCCATTCGCTGGGTGAATATTCGGCGCTGGCCGCCGCCGGCGCGTTTAGCGTCGCCGAGGCGGCAACCCTGCTCCGCATCCGCGGCAACGCGATGCAGCGCGCGGTGCCGCCCGGCGCGGGGGCGATGGCCGCCTTGCTCGGAGTCGAGCTTGAGACCGCGCGGGCGATTTGCGCCGAGGCCGAGACCGGCCCGCTGGGGCGCGAGGTCGTTGCGGTCGCCAATGACAATGGCGGTGGCCAGGTGGTGATTTCCGGTGCCACCGCCGCCGTTGATCGCGCGATCGAGATTGCGAAATCCCATGGCGTCAAGCGCGCGATGAAGCTGCCGGTTTCAGCACCGTTCCATTGCGCGCTGATGGAACCCGCCGCCGCCGCGATGGAGGAGGCGCTCGCCGCCACCCCGCCGCGCGCGCCGGTGGTGCCGCTGATCGCGAATGTCACGGCATCGAAAGTGACCGATCCGGCCGAGATCAGGACCCGGCTGGTCGAGCAGGTGACCGCGACGGTGCGCTGGCGCGAATCGGTCACTGAAATGATCGACCTCGGGGTTACCCGGTTCATCGAGCTGGGGGCGGGAAAGGTTCTCGCCGGCCTGAATCGCCGGATCGCGCCGGACGCCGAAACCCTGTCCTGCGGCACGCCGGCCGAGTTGGAGGCGTTGATCAAACATGTCGGCTGACCCGCTCGCCCCCGCCAGCCCGTTTACCCCCGCCAGCCCGTTTACCCTGACCGGCAAGACCGCGCTGATCACCGGCGCGTCCGGCGGCATCGGTGCTGCGATCGCGCGCACCCTGCACGGGTTGGGGGCGGTCGTGTGCCTGTCCGGCACGCGCGAAGCGGCGTTGGCCACGCTGGCGGCCGAACTCGGCGCGCGCACCCATGTGCTGGCCGCCGATCTCGCCGACCCCAAGGCCGCCGAGACCCTGATCACCGGCGCCGAAGCCGCGATGGGGCGGGTTGATATCCTGGTCAATAACGCCGGGCTGACGCGCGACGGACTCGCCCTGCGGATGAATGACGAGGCCTGGGCGCAGGTGCTCGACATCGACCTGGCCGCGCCGTTTCGCCTGTCGCGGGCGGCGCTGAAATTCATGATGCGCCGCCGCGCGGGGCGGATCATCAATATTGGCAGCATCGTCGGCTCGACCGGCAATCCCGGTCAGGCGAATTACGCCGCCGCCAAGGCCGGGCTGATCGGACTGACCAAGGCGCTGGCGCAGGAGGTGGCCTCGCGCAACATCACGATCAATCTGGTTGCCCCCGGCTTTATCGAAACCGCGATGACCGATGCGCTCTCGCCCGAGCAGCGCGGCGCGCTCGCCGCGAAGATCCCGCTCGGCCGGTTGGGCCGGCCGGACGACGTTGCCGCCGCCGTCGCTTATCTGGCCTCGGATGCCGCCGGTTGGGTGACCGGTTCGGTTCTGCACGTCAATGGCGGCATGGCGATGATCTGATCATGCGCGTGCAAGGCTGCACACCACAAGCTTGGGGTGGCGCAAGGTTGGCGTGGCCGCGCGAACCATGCTAAGCGCGCCGGACTTACGCCATTGCAGCCGCCCCTTGATCGTCACGGGTCGAATTTTCATTGGCTACCACCCCTAATTTCGTTTCAGGAGTACACAGAGAATGAGTGAAGTCGCCGAAAAGGTAAAGAAAATCGTGGTCGAGCATCTCGGCGTCGATGAAGCGAAAGTGACTCCCGAAGCCTCGTTCATCGATGATCTCGGCGCGGACAGTCTCGATACCGTCGAACTGGTGATGGCGTTCGAGGAAGCCTTCGCGGTCGAGATTCCGGAAGACGCCGCCGAAAAGATCACGACGGTGAAAGACGCGATCGACTATATTGAAAAACAGAAAGCCGAATAAGCGGTAGGCCCAGGGATATGAAGATGCGGCGCGTCGTGGTCACCGGTATGGGCATCGCCTGCCCGTTGGGCGTCGGTACCGAGAAGGTCTGGCAGCGGTTGATCAACGGCGACTCGGGAATCCGCCGGATTACCTCGTTCGATCCCGGCGATCTGCCGAGCAAAGTTGCCGGCGAGGTGCCGGTCGGCAGCCGGGCCGAGGGATATTTCGACCTTAACGAGTGGGTTCCGGTCAAAGAGCAGAAGAAAATGGACCGGTTCATCCAGCTCGGCATGGCCGCGGCCACCGAGGCGATGGAGGATTCCGGCTGGGTGGCGCAGACCGAGGAAGAGCGTTGGGCCGCCGGCGTGATGATCGGCTCGGGCATCGGCGGCTTGCAGACGATCTATGAAGCGTCGATCCTGGTCAATGAAGGCAAGGCGCGCCGGTTGTCGCCGTTCTTCATCCCCTCGGCCCTGGTTAATCTGGCGTCGGGCAATGTGTCGATCAAGTTCGGGCTGAAGGGGCCGAACCAGGCGGCGGTGACCGCCTGCGCGACCGGCGTTCACGCGATCGGCGATGCGGCGCGGTTGATCGCCCTCGGCGATGCCGACATCATGCTTGCCGGTGGCGCCGAGGCGGCGGTCTGCGCGCTCGGCATCGCCGGTTTCTGTTCCTCGCGCGCCCTCTCCACCGGTTTCAACGACAATCCGGCCGCTGCCTCCCGCCCGTGGGACAAGGATCGCGATGGCTTCGTGATGGGCGAAGGCGCCGGGGTGCTGTTCCTCGAGGAGTATGAGCACGCACGGCGGCGCGGCGCTAAAATCTATGCCGAAATCGCGGGCTACGGCATGTCGGGCGATGCGCATCACATCACCGCCCCGGCCGATCATCATGAAGGCGCGTTCCGGGCGATGAAGGCGGCGCTGAAATCGGGCGGTCTGGAACCGTCCGACGTCCAGTACATCAACGCCCACGGCACGGCGACGCCGATGGGGGATGATCTGGAACTGGAAGCGGTGGAAAACCTGTTCGGCGAGGCCGGCAGAACGGTCGCGATGTCCTCGACCAAATCGGCCACCGGACATCTGCTGGGCGCGGCCGGGGCGATCGAGGCGGTGTTCTCGATCCTGGCGATCCGTGACGGCGTGGCACCGCCGACCCTCAATCTCGACGAGCCAAGCCGGGCCAGCGTGATCGACCGCGTCGCCCACACCGCCCAGCAACGCAAGATCGACGTTGTCCTGTCCAACAGCTTCGGCTTCGGCGGCACCAACGCCTCGATTCTGTTCCGCAAAGCGGGCTGACCGGGCGGCGCACCCCCGTGTTCCGCCGCGGCCGCATCATTCTGGTGCTGATGGCCCTGGTGGTCACGATCAACCTCGCCAATCTGGCGGTGCGCCAAAGCTATGACGGACCCGGGGCTCTGGGCGTCACCAAAAACGTCGTCGTCCCGCCGGGGGGAATAATGGCGGTCGCGGCGACTCTGGCGCGCGCCGGTGTCATTCGCTACCGGCTGGTGTTCGAGATGGCCGCATGGATCACCCGCGATCAGGGGCCGTTGCGCGCCGGTGAATATCGCTTCATCGCCCATGGCAGCCTCCGCCGGGTGCTGCACACGCTGCGCTTCGGCCCGGTGGTGCAGCACAAGGCCACCATCCCCGAAGGCCTGACCTCGACGCAGATTGCCGCCATCATCAACGCCCTGCCCCGCGCCACCGGCCATATCGCCCCGCCGCCGGAAGGCAGCGTTCTGCCGCAGACCTATGATTACACCTATCACACCGCCCGCTCCGCCATTCTGGCGCGCATGCAGCGGGCGATGAGAAAAGCCCTGGCCACCGCCTGGGCGCACCGCGCGGCCGGCCTGCCGCTGACCTCGCCCGATCAGGCCGTGACGCTGGCCTCGATCGTGCAACTCGAAACGCCGATCGCCGCTGAACTGCCCCTGATCGCCGGGGTGTACGAGAACCGGCTCGAGCGGCATATGAAACTCCAGGCCGATCCCACGGTGATTTTCGCGGTCACCCACGGCCAGGCGACCGCCCTCACCCACCGGGTCGATGACCATGATCTCGCGATCGACAGCCCCTACAACACCTACCGCCATCACGGCCTGCCGCCCGGGCCGATCGCCGCCCCCGGCATCACCGCGATCGATGCCGTGCTTCACCCGGCCACCACCGATGATCTATACTTCGTCGCCACCGGCACCGGGGGCCATGCGTTCTCGCGCAGCTTCAAAGGGCAACTTGCCAATATCGCGCGCTATCAGGCCCGAACCCTGCGTCACCCGTGAGTGGTGCCGCCCATTGGGCCGGTCATTGGGTCGATGCGCAACCCGGTCGTGGCGTCGAAGACATGAAGATGCTCGGGCGGCAGGCTCACCAGCACGGCCCGGTCAGCGCTCGCGGGGCTGGCGACCCGCACGATGAACGGAGTCTGATCGGGCGTCGTGCCGTGCAGCAGGGTCTCCGAGCCGAGCGGTTCGACCAGATCGATCGTCACCATCATGCCGGCCGCGCCACCGCCGATGACGACATGCTGCGGGCGGATGCCGATGATGATCGCGGTTCCGTCCGGAACGGCGCGCCGCCCATCGGCGAAGACCAGCGTGGGGCCGGCGGCGAGTGTCGCGGCGGCGCCATCATGCGTCATGACGGCCGGGCAGAAATTCATCGCGGGTTCCCCGATGAAACCGGCGACATAAAGGCTCGCCGGCCGGTCGAACACCTCGAGCGGTGTCGCGATCTGGGCGGCGCGGCCCTCATGCATCACGATCAACCGATCCGCCAGAGTCATCGCCTCGATCTGGTCATGCGTGACATAGAGGCTGGTGATGCCGAGGGATTTCTGCAGCTTGCGGATGTCGGCCCGCACCTGCACCCGCAATTTGGCATCGAGATTCGACAGCGGTTCATCGAACAGGAACAGCCTGGGTTCGCGCACGATCGCCCGCCCCATCGCGACCCGCTGGCGCTGCCCGCCGGAAAGTTCGCGCGGCTTGCGCGAGAGGAGTTCGGCCAGCCCCAGCGTCGCCGCCGCCGCCTCGATCTTCGTGCGGATCACAGCACGGTCGACGCCCTTGAGCTTCAGCCCGTAGGCCATGTTGTCGAACACGCTCATATGCGGATAGAGCGCGTAATTCTGAAACACCATCGCAATATCGCGGCGCGCCGGGTCGAGATCGGTGATGTCGCGATCATCGAGCAGAATCCGGCCGGCACTGGGGGTTTCCAGCCCGGCGACCAGACGCAGCAGGGTCGATTTGCCGCAGCCCGACGCACCCACGATCACCAGCATCTCGCCATCGGCCAGGGTCAGGTCGAGCCCGTGCAGCACGGTGGTCTTGCCGAAGGTTTTCGCCAAACCGTCGAGTTGCAGCCGCGCCATTACTTGTCCACCTCGGTCAGCCCGCTGATAAACCAGCGCTGCATCGCCACCACCACCACCACCGGCGGAATGATCGCCAGAATCGTCGTCGCCATCACCAGATTCCATTGCGGCAACTGATCGGTCGTGATCATCTGCACGATGCCGAGCACGATCGGGTCGAGCCTGCCATTGGTCGCGACCAGCAGCGGCCACAAATACTGGTTCCAGCCATAGACGAACAGAATAACGAACAGCGCCGCCAGATTGGGGGCGGAGACCGGCAGCAGAATGTCGAAAAAGAACCGCATCGGACCTGCTCCATCGAGCTTCGCGGCCTCGACCAGCTCATCCGGGATCGCGAGAAACACCTGACGGAACAGCAGCGTCGCCGTCGCCGAGGCGATCAGCGGCATGGTCAGGCCGGTGAATGTATTGATCAGATGAAAATCCGACATCACCGAATAGGTCGGAATGATCCGTACCTCAACCGGCAGCATCAGCGTGATGAAAATCAGCCAGAACGCCACCATGCGGAACGGAAACCGGAAAAACGCGATCGCGAAAGCCGACAGCGCCGAAATCACGATCTTGCCGATCGCGATACTCATCGCCATCCCGAAACTGACCAGCAGCATATGCCAGACCGGCACCCCGCCCTTGGCCGGATTGCCGAAACCCAGCGCCCGGACGAAAATACCCAACCCCGCCAGATGCGGCATCAGCGAAATGTCGCCGCGATTGATCGCGCCGGACGATTGCGTCGCCCCGGCAAACGTCACCCATAGCGGAAAGACGAAAATCGCCACGCCCACCAGAAGCACGAGATGCGCGAGATAATCCGGCTTGCGGTTCACGTGCCCCGCTTCCCGGTAAAGCGGAACTGCACCGTGGTCAGCGCAATGATGATCGCCATCAACACCACCGATTGCGCCGCCGACCCGCCGATATCCAGGTTCAGAATCCCGTCCCGATAAACCTTGACCACCAGCGTCTCCGTCGCCGTCCCCGGCCCGCCCGCGGTCAGCGCGAAAATCAGCGCAAACGTGTCGAACGCCGCATACACGACATTGACTATGATCAGGAAAAAATTCGTCGGCGCCAGCAACGGCCAGATCATGGTGCGAAACCGGTAAAACCCGCGCGCCCCATCCAGCGTCGCCGCCTCGATCACCGAACGCGGTACCGATTGCAAACCCGCCAGATAGAAAATGAAATTGTAACTCACCTGCTTCCAGGCCGCGATCAATATCACCAGCAGAAACGCCTGATTCGCATGGGTCGCATAATTGAAATCCAGCCCGAATGCGGCCAGCCAATTGGTCACCATGCCGATCTGCGGCTGCATCAGAAATACGAAAATGACCGATGCAATCGCCGGCGCAATCGCATACGGCCAGATCAGCAAAATCCGGTACACCCGCGCGCCCCGGATCGCCCGGTTCGCAAACGCCGCCAGAACCAGCCCCGCCGCCATCGCCAGCACCGTCACCGCAACACAAAACACCCCGGTCCGCACCAGCGCCTCACGATACGTATCGGACTGGAACAGCTCGACAAAATTCGCCAGCCCGACAAAACTCGTGTTCAACCCGAACGCATCCGTCGCCCGTACACTCTCGGCAAACGCCCGCCACGCCGGCAACAGAAAAAACAACACCGTAATCGCCAACTGCGGCGCCACCAGCACCGCCGGCAACACCCACCCCCCGAACAAATTCCGCCGCTCCATCCCTGGCTATGCCGCGTGGTGGGGGGTGAAGTAGCAGGAAGGCCAGGGGCTCTGCCCCTGGACCCCGCTAAGGGCGCGGCCCTTAGAACCCTTTAGTTTTAGGGGGAGGAGGGCGATCCAGGTCAGATCCGGTGAAAGTCCGGGACGTCGCCCTCCTCCCCCTAAAACTAGTGGATTCCAAAGGCTGAGCCTTTGGCGGGGGTCCAGGGGGCAGCGCCCCCTGGCCTTCCGGCCTACCTTATCCCCACCGTGCGGCATCAGCCGTGGATGGATTGGGCGAATCGGTTGATCACGGCCTGGCTGCGGCGTTGGGCGTTGGCGAGGGCGGTTTTGGCGGGGGTATTGTTGGCGATGGCGCGTTCCCATTCTTCTTCGATGATCACGCGGATTTCCGGCATGCCGCCGAGGCGGATGCCGCGGGAGTATTTGGTTGGCTGGGTGCGGGTGAGTTGTTTGACCGCGATATCGGTGCCCGGGTTGGCGGCGTAGAACCCTTGTTGTTCGATGCGGGCGTTACCGGCGATGGTGACGGCGACGTAGCCGGTGGCTTTAGCCCATCCAGCATCGTCGCGGGCGCTGCTGATGTAGCGGAAGAATTCGGCGACACCTTTGTAATCTTCGGTGGTGCGGCCGGGTGCGGTCATGGCCCAGAAGGCGGCGCCGCCGATGATCGAGTTGATTGGCGATTTGATGATCGAGGGGTGGTAGGGCAGGTAGGTATCGGTGAATTTGAAGGTCGCCGATTTTTTCAGCTGGCCGTAGATCGAGGAGGAATCGAAGGTGATGCCGGCCTTGCCCGAATAGAAGATCGGGCTCGGCGCGCCGTCGCGGCCTTCGTATTTGAACAGGCCTTCCTTCTGCATGGCGAGCAGGGTGCCGAGGTTTTTCTCGAACGGGGCGGTATCGAGTTTCAGGGTCGGTTTCGGGCCGCCGAAACCGTCATCGAGTGTGGCGTATTCGACGTTGTGGATCGCGGCAAATTGCTCGAAATGCACCCAGGTCGGCCATGAGGTCATCACCGGGATGGGGGCGGCGTTTTTCGCCTTGATCGCGCGGGCCGCCTTGATCACGTCGTCCCAGGTGGCGAGCGGGGTGGTTTTCGGGTCGAGCCCGGCTTTTTCGAACACGTCCTCGTTGATCCACATGGTTGCGGTGGAGGAGTTGAACGGTGCGGCGCCCATTTTGCCGTTATTGAGGCTGTAGTAGCCGCGCACGGCGGGGATGTAGGTATTGGGGTTGATATCGACGCCGGTGGTCTCGGCAAGTTTGTAGACATCGACCACGGCGCGCCCGGCGGCGAGCATGTCGGCGGTGCCGACGTCGAATACCTGGGCGATGGCCGGGGCCTTGCCGGCGCGCCAGGCCGCGATGGTCGCGGTCAGCACCTGGGGGTAGGTGCCTTTATAGACCGGCTGGACCAGATATTTCGCCTGGCTGATGTTGAACGACTCGACCAGCCCCTGCAGATCATCGCCCAGCGCGCCGGCCATGGCGTGCCAGAGCGGGATGGGAATTTGTGGCGCGCCGGCGCGGGCGGCGAGGGTGCCGGCGGCCAGCATGGTAGCCGGTGCCGTGGTGAGCAGAGCGCGACGTTTCATGGCGAAATCCCCTGTGAAAGCTCGATGCCGCTTAACGCGACTTGATGACAGACGAATGACAGATCAGTGACGCCGGGATGACAATGACAATCGTCACGGATTCATAGGTCGAAATCGATCGCGCCGCAAAGCCGGCGGGGTTGGCGGCGGCTTCAACCCGCCGTCGATGCCGCGCACCGCTGGATCATGCCGAACAGGTCGCGCGGATCGTCCGGATCGGCGAGAAGGTCGAGCTCCTGATACAGCCGGTACTCCTGCAACCGATCGCGCACGTAGCGCAGCGCCGAGAAATCCTCGATCGCGAAACCGACCGAGTCGAACAGGGTGATCTGCCCGGCGCCGGTGCGCCCCGGCGCCGCGCCGGTGATGACGCGCCAGAGTTCGGTGGTGGGGTGATCGGCGGGGAGCTGCTGGATTTCGCCCTCGATTCTGGTTTGCGGCGTGTATTCCACGAAAATATCCGACCGGAGCAGAATGTCGCGATGCAACTCGGTCTTGCCCGGGCAGTCGCCGCCGATCGCGTTGATATGGATACCGGCGCCGACCATGTTGTCGGTCAGGATCGTGGCGTTTTGTTTGTCGGCGGTGGCGGTGGTGATGATGCCGGCGCCCTGCACCGCGTCTTCGATACTGTGGCAGGGCGTGATGGCAAAACCGAGACCGGCCAGGTTGCGCGCGCATTTCGCCGTGGCGGCCGGATCGATGTCATAAAGCCGCAACCGGGTGATGCCGAGCATCGCCTTGAACGCCAGGGCCTGGAATTCCGATTGCGCGCCATTGCCGATCAGCGCCATGCAATCCGCCCCTTTCGGCGCGAGGTATCGCGCCGCGACCGCCGAGGTTGCCGCGGTGCGCAGCGCGGTGAGAATCGTCATTTCCGAGAGCAGCATCGGATAGCCGGTCGCGACATCGGCGAGCAGGCCGAACGCGGTGACGGTCTGGCGCCCGGTCCTGGTGTTTTTCGGATGGCCATTGACGTATTTGAACGCGTAAAGCGCGCCATCGCTCGCCGGCATCAGCTCGATAACGCCATCGAGCGAATGGGCGGCGACGCGGGAGGTTTTGTCGAATTGCTCCCAGCGGCGATAATCGGCTTCGACATAGCCGGCCAGATCGGTCAAAAACCGTTCGGCGCCGATCGCCAGCACCAGGCGCATCATGTCATCGACGCTGACGAACGGCACGATGTTCAAATTCGGAATCGGGGTCATGAGAAACTCCTGGTGGGGCGGTCCATCACGCGGCGGCCGAGCAGACTGGCCGCGAGATCGACCAGCAGCGTCGCGGTGCGGCCGCGTTCGTCGAGAAACGGGTTGAGTTCGACCAGATCGAGGCTGGTGACCAGGCCGCTGTCGTGCAGCATTTCCATCACCAGATGCGCTTCGCGGAAGGTCGCCCCGCCCGGCACCGTGGTGCCCACCGCCGGCGCGATCGCGGGGTCGAGAAAATCGACATCGAAACTGACATGCAGCATCCCATCCTCGGCGGCGACTCGATCCAGAAACCGCGAAAGCAGCGGTGCCACGCCGTGCTCATCGATCATGCGCATGTCATGCACGATCACCCCGGCCGGCAGCAGCGCCGCGCGCTCGGCGGGATCGACGCTGCGCAATCCCATCACCATCACCCTCGTGGGCGAAACGATCGCATCGAGCTGCGGGAAATGCCCGGCAAACCCTCCCTGCCCGGTCGCATAGGCCAGCGGCACGCCATGCAGATTGCCGCTGGTGGTGGTGTCGAGCGTATGGAAATCGGGGTGCGCGTCGAGCCACAGCACGAACAACGCGCGGCCGCGTTCGGCGGCCCGCCGCGCCATGCCCGCGACCGTGCCGCTCGAGAGGCTGTGATCGCCGCCGAGAAAGATCGGCAGGCCCGAAGCGCCCGCCGCGTAGGACGCTGCCCCGATCGCCTCGATCCAGGCGGTGATTTCCGGCAGGTGATGCACGGCGTTGTTGCCATGCGGCGGCTGCGGTCGCGGCATCGGCGCCGTCAGATTGCCCAGATCGATCACCCGGTGCCCAAGCTCGGTGATCGCCGTGATCAACCCCGCCGTCCGCAGCGCGCTCGGCCCCATGTCGCAGCCCATCCGTCCGGCGCCATCCTGCACCGGAATCCCCAAAATCACGCAGTCATTGCTCACCATCGCCCGGCTCCCCTGCCAACCAGGGGCGAGTAAACACCGATCCTCCGGCAAAATGAACCACCAGAATTGGCAAAATTGACCGCTTGATTTATCAATTCGGCAGCTCGAATGGCCAGATTGGACAAGTATGGACCCGCTCGATACCCGCCTCATCACCCTGCTCCGCCACAACGGCCGCAGCAGCATCTCCGATCTGGCAACCGCCCTCGGGGTCTCGCGCGCCACCGTGCGTGCGCGGATGAACCGGCTTGAGCAGAGCGGCGCCGTTCTGGGCTACACCGTCATTCTGCGCGCCGACGCGATCGACCTTGCGGTCCGCGGCATCATGATGATCGAGATCGAGGGCCACGCGACCGATCGTGTGATCCGCGCGCTGGCCGGCTTTCCCGACATCGCGGCGATCCACACCACCAACGGGCGCTGGGATCTCGTGGTCGAACTCGGCGCCGCGACCCTGACCGCGCTCGATGCCGTGCTGCGCCTGATCCGCCTGATACCGGGCATCACCAACAGCGAAACCAATCTGCTGCTCGCCACGCCGCGCAGCACGCGCGCGCGCCTGGCGTGATGGCCGCGTAAATTTTGCTTTAATTCTACTCCAGGTTGTGTTATTCCATCGTCATGAGCGCGCGGTTGCATCTGGCTCCGGCTGAACGTCCCCTGGGCCGATTGACTCGGCTGGATGGGCTGCGCGGGGTTCTCGCCGTCTATGTCATGCTCGGCCACACCGCCCCGTTCATCCCCTGGCCCCCCCTGCTCGGCCGGGTTATCGAAGCTTGCGTGAGCCACGGCCTCGCCGCGGTCGATCTGTTCTTTGCCCTGTCCGGCCTCGTGATCGTGCAATCGATGGCGCGCTTTCAGGGCCGCGCCATGCCCTTTCTGGCCGCGCGGGCGCGACGGTTGCTCCCGGTCTATTTCGCGGTGCTCGCGCTCGCGATCATCGGCCTCGCCTGGCGTTCGCCCTTCGCGGTGATGCCGTGGCTCCATCCGGGCGATCTCGGCCATGATATCTGGACCGCGGGGCTGCCCCGGCCGTTCGCCGCCCATCTCCTGCTGCATCTGGTCCTGCTGCAAGGCGTCACGCCCCACGGCCTGCTGCCCGATGTGCAATTTTCCCTGCTCGGCCCGGCGTGGAGTCTGTCCACCGAGTGGCAATTCTATCTCGTGATCGCCGTGCTCGCGCCCCTGCTCGGCACCGATCGGCGGGGTTTGCACCGGCTGGTCTGGATCTGCCTCGCCGTCGCGATCATCGCGCGCCTCTATGCCGGATCGATGCCGCCGCTCTGGCGGTTCCACCGCGCCTTTCTGCCGGACGAGGCCGCCTATTTCGCCATTGGCATCGCGGCGGCGCGGCTATGGCGCGGTCCGGGCGGTCTGGGCTTGTTCAGCGTCGCGGTGGTCATCGCCACGCTGATCGGTGCCAGCCACGGCAGCGGCCTCGGCATGAGCGGCATGATCGGCAAGGCGATGCCGCCGCTGATCTGGGTCGCCGCGGTCATGGCGCAGCGCCACCCTACCGTGGCGCCGATCCGACCGCTCGCCGCCCTGCTCGATCATCCGGCCGTGCTCTGGCTCGGCGCGATCTCCTATCCGCTCTATCTGGTCAACGAACCGGTCGGGCGGTTCCTCGCGGTGCTGACCGGCGCGGCGACCCGCGGCAACGGCCTGTGGTTCGGCCTGATCTGGGGCCCGCTGACCCTGGTGGGCTCGATCGCCGCCGCCGCTCTCCTGCATTACACGATCGAACGGCGCTTCATGCGCGCCCGCACCTCGCGCACCGCGCGTCCCCTCGCGCTGATCGAGGCACCGGACCGGATCTAGAGCGTTATGCTTTCAGCTTAACGCTCTAGCTCTATGTTTTTTCGAGCGATTTCATACGATTATGTTGCCGCTGTCGCGTCAACTTAATCGCATATCGCTCTAGCGCGACAGGCGCAAAGCCGCGCGCGATCGCGCTGTGCCGATCACCCGGCAACCCGCCTCAAAACCGCCGCCGCCCCGCGATCGCGTGATACGCCACCAGCACCACGACCGACCCGATCACCGCGACAAACAGGCTGTAGATGTTGAAACCGGTGATCGGCGCCGCCCCCAGCGCCGAAAAAATCGCGCCGCCGACCAGCGCGCCAATGATGCCGAGCACCATATCCATCAGCGGCCCCTTGCCGGCATTGTCGACGATCAGGCTCGCGATCCACCCGGCGATCAATCCGAGCACGATGATGGCGATCACGCCCATGGGGGACATCCTTAAAAAATGAGAAGTACCCGTCAGGAATAAGAACGCGGCGCCCCCGCTTCAACCCCCGGCGCATGATCGCGCCGGATCGAACCTGCGCGCATCCTGTCTAGCCCGGATCGACGCCCGCCAGTTGCAGCCGTTTCGCCTCGATCCCCTGCCAGACCAGCAGCACCGGCACCGCGATGATCAAATCCCGCGCCCGGCGCAGCAGCGAGACCGACAGCGCAATATCCGGCGGAATGCCAAAAATCGAGCCGAGCAGCGTATAGGCCGCCTCCTGCACCCCGATCCGCCCCGGTATGAAAAACCCGGCGGCCAGAATCGCATGCAGCAGCGCCTCGATCGCCAAAGCGTCCAGCAGGCTGATCCGCGCGCCCAGCGCATGAAACGCGACATAGGAGGCCATTCCGGTGGCAAACCAGCACGCCAGATGCAACGCACCCGCCACCAGCATCCGCCCCGGCCGCGCGTAGATCGCATCGAGCGCAACCTGCAGCCGTTCCATCCGCACCGAGGCGGAATCAGCCGATTGCCCGGCAATCCGGAGCGACAGCGCGCGAAACACCCGCCCGCCGCCTTTCTGCACGAACAGAAATCCCGCGGCGCCGACCATCGCCAGCCCAAGCCCCAGCCCGACGGGCCGCAGCAACCCGCTGTCCGGCGCGAGGCCCGCGAGCAGCGCCAGACCGGTCGCGATAAAGACCAGCTCCGCCAGAAACTCGATCGTGACATCCGCGAGAGTCGAGGCGGCCGCATCGGCAAACGCCACCCCGCCCAGCGCGATCGCCCGTCCACCGAGCACGAACCCGCCGACATGCGAAAACGGCAGGAACTCGCCCGCCGAGTCCCGCACCATCCGCCCCCAGTACAGCAACCAGTAGCGCCCGCCGCAGCGCGCCCGCAGCAGCATCCGCCACGCCCCGGCCAGCCCGGCGATAATCACCAGCTGCACGCCGAAATAGAGCAAAAATCCCGACAGGCTGACCCGGTCGAGCGCGCGCACCACGCCCGCCCATCCGAGCCACGCGATGGTGCCGGTGAACAAAGCCAGCCCCAGCAGCGCGAACGCCATGGGCCACACGCCGAAGCGACGCATCACCGCCTCGCCCGCGCGCGACGATCATCCGCATCAACCGAACCGGCATCGCGCCGGCACTCACGCCAGAGGGCCACGAGTCTTCTCCTTGTCACGATCGGTTCCATAACAAATTGCGCCTATTCCACAAACCGCCCGAAAGGAGTGGCGCCCCTGCGCCGGCACCCGGGTTTTGCCGCGCGGCGATTTTTTCTCTATGCCGCGAGATGACGAGCCCTGCTTCATAACCCTCACGGTCACGCATGACGAGCGATCCGCTCCGTTTCACCGATCACGATACCGACCCGCGCCCCACCCTCGTGACCGGGGCGACCGGGTTTGTCGGCGCGGCGGTCGCCCGCGCCCTGAGCCGCCGGGGCTTTCCCCTGCGCCTGATGCACCGCCCCGGCAGCGACCTCACCAACCTCGCCGGCATCCGGGCTGACCGCGTGATCGGCGACCTGTCCGACCCCGCCTCGCTCGCCCGCGCGGTGGCGGGGTGCCGGCATGTGTTTCACGTCGCCGCCGATTACCGCCTGTTCGTGCCCGACCCGGCCGCGATGCGGCGGATCAACATCGATGGCACGATCGCCCTGCTGCGCGCGGCCGGGGCCGCCGGCGTCGAACGTGTGGTCTATACCAGCAGCGTCGCCGCCCTCGGCCGCACAACCGATGGCTCGCCCGCCACCGAAGCCACGCCCAACGCGGCCACCGATCACATCGGCCCCTACAAACAATCGAAATACGAAGCCGAAATCGCGGTGAAATCCCTCGCGTCCGACGGGCTGGACGTGGTGATCGTCAACCCCTCCGCCCCGGTCGGGCCGGGCGATGTCAAACCCACCCCGACCGGGCGCATGGTGCTCGATGCCGCGCGCGGCCGCATGCCCGCCTATGTCGAAACCAGCATGAACCTCGTGCATGTCGATGATGTCGCCGAGGGCCACATCCTCGCCCTTTTCCGTGGCGCGCGCGGCGAGAGCTACATCCTCGGCGGCGAGAACCTGCTGCTCTCCGACATCATCCGCCTGATCACCCATCTGGCCGGACGATCCCCCCCCCGCCTCAAACTGCCGATCACGCCGCTGCTGCCGATCGCCGCCGTGATGGAAATCGCCGCCCCTCTGTTCGGCGCCGAACCGCTGATGACGCGCGACATGCTGCGCATGGCCCGCCATCCCATGGTCTTCTCCTCGTCCAAGGCCAGCGCCACCCTCGGCTACGCACCGCGCCCGGCGGCGCTGGCGGTGCGCGACGCCCTGGCCGATTTCAGCCGCCGCGGCCTGCTCGACCGTGCGCGTTTCCATCCTGACGTCTTGGCGGTGTCATGACCATCGCCGCCCTCGCCGCCCTGATCTGGCTCTATCTCTACGCGCTGCACGGCGATTTCTGGCGCAGCACGCCCGAACTCGCCGCCATCCCAACCACCGGCCCCGACATCGACACTGGCCTTGGCCTCGACACTGGCCTTGACACCACCATCGACATCATCGTCCCGGCGCGCGATGAGGCGGGCACGATCGGCGCCGTGATCACCTCGCTCCTGGCGCAGACCGGCATCGCCGGTTCCCGCGTCATCCTGGTCGATGACGGCAGCACCGATGGCACGGCAGAAGCCGCCCGCGCCGCCGCCGGCGGCGATCCACGCTTCACCCTGATCACCGCCGGCCCGAAACCGGTCGGCTGGTCCGGCAAGCTCTGGGCGCTCGAACAGGGCATCGCCCACAGCACAGCGCCGCTCCTGCTGCTGACCGATGCCGACATCACCCACGACCCCCGCCACCTCGCCACGCTGCGCGCCCGGATCGACCGTCCCGAACGCGGCGCAAGGCTCGATCTGGTCTCCGAAATGGTCCGGCTGAACTGCGTCAGCCCCGCCGAACGCGCGCTGATCCCGGCCTTCGTGTATTTTTTCCAGCTGCTCTACCCGTTCGCACGGGTGAACGATCCGCTCTCCGCCACCGCCGCCGCCGCCGGTGGCGTCGTTCTGATCCGGCGCACGGCGCTCGAGCGGATCGGCGGCATCGCCAGCATCCGCGGCGCGTTGATCGACGATGTTACCCTGGCGCGGCGGGTCAAGCAGGGGGGTGCCATCTATCTCGGCCACACCAGCCTCGCCCGTTCGATCCGCCCCTACCCGCGGCTGGGCGACATCACCGCAATGATCGCCCGCACCGCCTTCACCCAGCTGCGCCACTCCTACGTCCTGCTTGCCCTGACCATCGCCGGCATGGCGCTGATCTGGCTGGTCCCGCCCGCCGCCATCCTGATCGGCACCCCCGGCGCAAGGCTGTTCGGCCTGATCGCCTACGCCGTCGCGGTGCTCACCTATCAACCGACATTGCAGCGCTACCGCCTCGGCTGGGCCTGGGGTCTGGCGCTGCCGCTGATCGCGCTGATCTATCTGCAAGCCACCCTCGCCTCGGCCTGGCGCTACGCGCACGGCGCCGGGGCGGCGTGGAAGAACCGCGATTACGGAACCACCGCATGAGCATCACACGGCCGACCAGCGTCGAAATCGCCTCGGGCAAGGACAAGGGCGACGAAAACTTCCCGGTCGGCTCGTTGCTGATCCGGCGCGACCTGCGCCGCCACGTCCATGCCTATTACGCCTTCGCCCGCAACGCCGACGACATCGCCGACCACCCCGACCTCGCGGCCGGCGATAAAATCGCCCGGCTCGACGTGATGGGCGCGGTGCTGGCCGGTGCCACCGATCACGGCTCGCCCGCCGCGCTCGCGCTGCGCGCCAGCCTCGCCGAAACCGGGGTCGATCCCGTCCACGCCAGCGACCTGCTGATCGCCTTCCGCCAGGACGCCACGAAACACCGCTACGCGAGCTGGGCCGAGCTGATGCAGTACTGCCGCTATTCCGCCGCCCCGGTCGGGCGCTACGTGCTGGCGCTGCACAACGAAACCCCGGCGACCTGGCCCGCCTCGGATGCGCTGTGCGCCAGTCTCCAGGTGCTCAACCACATCCAGGATTGCGCCCGCGATCTCGCCGAGCTCGACCGCTCCTACCTCCCCGGTGACTGGCTCGCCCGCGAGGGCATCACGCCGGAGGCGGTGCGCGACCCCGCGCTCACCCCGCCCCTGCGCCGCGTGCTCGATGCCATGCTGGCCGAAACCGCAGCACTCAACCGCACCGCCGCCGACCTGCCCCGCCGGGTCCGCGCGCGGGGCCTGCGCATGGAAACCGCCATCATCCTCGGCCTCGCGCGGCGGCTGCACCGGCGTCTCCGCCACGGCGACCCTCTGGCCGCGCGCGTCAAGCTCCGCCCGTCCGATGCGATCGGCGCGATCATCGCCAGCCTGCCGCGCGCGTTATCGCCCCGGCCGCGATGACCGATCTCGCCACCCAGGACGCCGCCGCCGTCACCGCGGCGACCCGCGCCGCCGGCACCTCCTTCTATCGCGGCATGGCGGTGCTCTCGGCGCGCCGGCGCGTCGCGATGTATGGCATCTACGCCTTCTGCCGCGCGATCGACGACATCGCCGATGAAGACGCCCCCCTCCCGGTCAAACAGGCCGCACTCGATGCCTGGCGCGCCCGCATCATCGCCCTGCAATACGGCGGCGATGATCCGGTCACCCGCGTCCTGCGCGACGCCTCGCTGCGCTACGCTTTGCGGCGCGATGATTTCCTCGCGATCATCGATGGCATGGCGATGGATGCCGGCGCCCCGATCATCGCCCCCGATGCCGCCTTCCTCGACCTCTATTGCGACCGGGTCGCCTCCGCCGTCGGCCGCCTCGCGATCCGGGTGTTCGGCGAGATCTCGCCCGCCGGCGATCGCGTCGCCCATCATCTCGGCCGCGCCCTGCAACTCACCAATATCCTGCGCGATGTCGGCGAGGATGCCGCGCGGGGCCGCCTCTATCTGCCGCGCGAAACCCTGCGCGCGGCCGATGTTCCGCCCGATCCCGCCACCCTCCTGCAGGCGCGCGGTCTCAGCCGCGCCATGGCCGCGCTCGCCACCCAGGCCGACGATCATTTCGCCGCCGCCGAACAGGCGATGCGCGAGTGCGACCGCCGCGCCGTCCGTCCCGCGCGCATGATGGCCGCGGCCTATCGCCCCCTGCTCACCCGCATGCGCGCCGAAGGCTTCGCCCACCCCGAACGCCGTCCCCGCCTGTCGCCCTGGCGCAAGCTGGCGCTCGCCGCGCAACTGCTGATCTTCGCGGATCGCGGCGCATGAGCCGCGTGAATGTGGATCGCGGCGCATGAGCCGCGTGAATGTGGATCGCGGCGCATGAGCCGCGT
>NZ_JBMFGY010000021.1:31778-35411 GCF_049977125.1 Acidiphilium sp.
TGTGGATCGCGGCGCATGAGCCGCGTGAATGTGGATCGCGGCGCATGAGCCGCGTGAATGTGGATCGCGGCGCATGAGCCGCGTACCTATGGATCACGGCGCATGAGCCGCGTGCATGTAATCGGCGCCGGCATGGCCGGGCTTTCCGCCGCCACCAGCCTCGCCGCGCGCGGCGTCAGCGTCGTTCTCTACGAACAGGCGAAATTTGCCGGCGGCCGCTGCCGCTCCTATCACGACACCACCCTGGGCTGCCGCCTCGACAACGGCAACCACCTCCTCCTGTCCGGCAACCGCGCGACGATCGCCTATCTCGACCGGATCGGCGCGACCGACACCTTGGTCGGACCCGACAAACCACTGTTCCCCTTCATCGATCTCGTCTCCGGCGCGGCCTGGACCCTGCGGCTCAACCGCGGCGTCACGCCGTGGTGGGTGCTCCGCCGCGACTGGCGGGTGCCGGATACCAGCCCGCGCGACTATTGGGCGCTGCGGCGCCTGCAACGCGCGAAACCCGACGATCTGGTCGCCGACCTGCTCGGCGACCTCGGCCCGCTCTACGATCGGCTGCTCGAACCGCTCGCGATCGCGGCGCTGAACACCAAGCCCGAAATCGCCTCCGCCGCCCCGCTCGCCGCCGTGGTCGCCGAGAGCCTCGCGCGCGGCGGCGCCGCCTCGATGCCGCGCTACCCCGCCATCGGCCTGTCCGAAACCTTCGTCGATCCCGCGCTCGCCTTCCTGCGCGCCCACGGCACCGAATTCCGCTTCGGCGCCCGCATCGCCGGGCTGACCGTCTCGGAAAACCGCGTCACCGGCCTGGTCGGCCCCAATGTCGATGAAATCATCGAACCGAACGATCGCGTCATCCTCGCGACACCGCCCTGGGTCACCGCCGAGCTTCTGCCCTCCCTGACCGTGCCGGATGCGTTCGAAGCCATTCTCAACCTGCATTTCCGCGCCGGCATCGATCCCGGCAAAGCCGGATTCTACGGGCTGATCGGCGGCGTCGCCGAATGGGTGTTCGAAAAGACCGAGGTTGTCTCGGTCACCATCAGCGCCGCCAATGACCGGCTGGACTCCGATCCTGAAACCCTCGCCGCCGAGGTCTGGTCGGATTTGCGACGCGGCTTCGGCCTGCCCCGCACCATGCCGCCCTATCGTATCGTGCGCGAAAGGCGCGCCACCTTCGCCGCCACCCCCGCCCAGCTCGCGCGCCGCCCCGGCCCGATCACCCGGCTGAGCAACCTGACCCTCGCCGGCGATTATACCGCGACCGGCCTGCCCTCGACCATCGAAGGCGCGATCCGCTCCGGCGCCACCGCCGCCAACGCCGAGCGCGCCTCAGGCTGACCCGGCGCCGTTACAGCAGGTGAAACCCCGCGGCCTTGCCGTGTTCGAGCGTGAGGCTGGCCAGCACCTGATCGCCATCATGCAGGGTGATCTCGAAAATATAGTTGAGATACGCCCCGATTTTCTGGGTGGTGATGAATTTCACCGTATAGGGCTGCGCCAGCGGGATCTTGGAATCGATCATCTTCGCCTGGCCCGCGAATTTGGTCGGGTCCACATTCGCCTTGAACTGGCTCGTCGCCGGCGCCACGAACCCGGCGTAGTCAGGATGCGCGATCGCCGCGAGCATCCGGGTCATATCGCTGGTCGCCGTCCCGACATCGGGTGCCGAGGCGCTGGCCGTCGCAACCACCCCCAGCGCAACCCCCGCCATCACCAAGCCAACGCGCAGAATTTTTGTCATCGCCCATCCTTTGCCATCATGCGTCTTTTGCCGCCGTCGAACCGCCCTAAATTGCGCCATGCGCGGCGCGATGCCATCATGACCAATTCACGGAGACCAATCAATGACCGACCCGTTTCGCGGCCGCCGCGCCCTCGTCACCGGTGCTTCCAGCGGCATCGGCGCCGACATCGCCCGCCAGCTCGCCCAGCGCGGTGCCAATCTGGTGCTGGTCGCCCGCCGCGCCGACCGGCTGGAGCAACTCGCCACCGAATGCCGCCTGTTCGGCGTCAACGTCGAAACCGCGCCGGCCGACCTCGCCGATCATGAAGCCGCCCGCGACCTCGCGGCCCGGTTCCCCACCACCGACATCCTGATCAACAACGCCGGCCTCGGTGCCTTCGGCCGCTTCACCGACACCGATTACGCCAAAATCGCACAAATGATCGCGGTCAACATCTCTGCCCTGACCCATCTGACCCATCTGTTCGCGCCGATGATGGCCCAGCGCGGCTGGGGCCGCATCATGCTGGTCGCCTCCACCGCCGCGTTCCAGCCGGTGCCGCTCTATGCCGTCTATGCCGCGACCAAGGCCTATGTCCTCTCCCTCGGCAATGCGCTGGATGTCGAACTGGCGCGCCAGGGGGTCAAGACCACCGTGCTCTGCCCCGGCACCACCAAAACCGAGTTTTTCGACATCGCCGCCCAGACCAAATCCGCCTTTGTCGATCGCGTCGCCATGACCAGCGCCGAGGTCGCCCGGATCGGAGTCGACGCCATGGCGAAAGGCCGGCCCACCATCGTCGCCGGCGCCGCCAACGCCGCGATGGCGCTCGGCACCCGCCTCGCCCCGCGCCAACTCACCGCCCAGGTCGCTTACCGGATCATGAAACCATGACCTCATGAGCGGCGCGCAACCGATCCACGCCGAGCTCATCGCCGTCCTCGTCGCCGTCACCAACGCCACGCCCCGCGTGCTCACCCTGCTCGATGGCAGCGCCCTGCCCGCCGGTCCGCTCGAATCCGGCCATCGCTCGCTCCAGGCCGGGCTGCGTAACTGGGTCGAGCGCCACACCGGCCACGCGCCGGGCCATGTCGAACAACTCTACACCTTCGCCGACCCCGATCGCAGCCGCGCCGGGCGCAGCATCTCGATCTCCTATCTCGGCCTCACCGCCGAAACCCGCGCCCCGCTCGGCGGCCGCGTCTCCTGGCGGAACTGGTACGATTATTTCCCCTGGGAAGACCGCCGCACCGGCGCCGACCTGATCACCACCCTGATCGAACCCGGCCTCGCACGCTGGGCCACGACGCCGGACCGCGCCGCCCGCGCCGCCACCTGCTTCGCGCTCGATGGTGCCGCCTGGAACGAAGACCTCGCCCTCGCCCGCTACGAGCTGCTCTACGAGGCCGGAATGGTCCGCGAAGCCCTGCGCGATGGCCGCCCCCCGCACGGCGATCCGCTCCCCGGCGCCAGCATGACCGCCGATCACCGCCGCATCCTCGCCACCGCGATCAGCCGCCTGCGCGCCAAGATCAAATACCGCCCGATCGTGTTCGAGCTGCTGCCCGACAAGTTCACCCTGCTCGATCTGCAACGCTGCATCGAGGCGCTGGCCGGTCATCCGCTCCACAAGGGCAATTTCCGCCGACTGATCGAAAGCCAATCCCTGCTGGAAGAGACCGCAAGCTTCGCCACCGGCCCCGGCCGCCCGGCCCGGCTGTACCGCTTCCGCGCCGCCATCCGCACCGAGCGCGCCCATTCCGGCACCCGCCTGCCGCTCGCGCGACCCTAAACGCCCGCCGCCTGCGCGGCCCTAAACGCCCGCCGCGCGCGCGGCTTTAATCCCCCGCCGCCTGCGCGGCCTTGACCCCGATATACTCAGCCTTAATATAACCAAGGT
>NZ_JBMFGY010000021.1:35511-41078 GCF_049977125.1 Acidiphilium sp.
CCCGCCGCCTGCGCGGCCTTGACCCCGATATACTCAGCCTTAATATAACCAAGGTAATTGACGACCCTCACCGTAAAAATCGCGCCATAAATATACTCATACAGAGTATAAGGACCGCCCCATGAACGCGCTCGCCGACCCCGCCTACGCCAAACTCGCCATGCACATCCCGCAAGCCGAATGGGCGCTGATGCATGACGACATCACCGCCATCCGCGCCCTGAAACGCGCGCGCAACGCCATCATCCTCGCGCATAACTACCAGACCCCCGAAATCTACCACGGCGTCGCCGACATCGTGGGCGACAGCCTCGCCCTCGCCCGCGAGGCCACCACCACCACCGCCGACATCATCCTGGTCGCCGGCGTGCATTTCATGGCCGAAACCGCGAAACTGCTGAACCCCGGCAAAACCGTGCTCACACCCGATTCCCGCGCCGGCTGCTCGCTCGCCGAAAGCATCACCCCTTCCGATGTCCGCACCCTGCGCGCCGCCCATCCCGGCCTCCCGATCATCGCCTATGTCAACACCTCCGCCGCCGTGAAAGCCGAGGTCGATTACTGCTGCACCTCCGCCAACGCCCGCAAAGTGGTCGAACACGCGGCACACGCCGCCGGGACCGACACCGTCATCATGCTGCCGGACCGCTTCCTCGCCGCCAACACCGCGCGCGAAACCGCCATCACCATCATCCCCTGGACCGGCGCGTGCGAAGTCCACGAGCGCTTCACCGCGGCGGACATCGCCCAGCTCCGCGCCCAATACGACAATGTCACAGTGCTCGCCCACCCCGAATGTCCCGAGGATGTGGTGATGGCGTCCGATTTCGCAGGCTCCACCGCCGCCCTCGCCACCTATGTCGCGCAGCACCGCCCCGCCCGCGTCGCCCTGATCACCGAATGCTCGATGGCCGACAACATCGCCGCCGCCAACCCGGCCACCGAATTCGTCAAACCCTGCAACCTCTGCCCGCACATGAAACGCATCACCCTGCGCAACATCCGCCACGCGCTCGAAACCCTGACCGAGCAGATCACCCTCGACCCCACCACCATCGCCCGCGCCCGCCTCTCGGTCGAACGCATGCTGGAAATCCCATGAAGCATATCATTGGAGCGGGCCTCGCCGGCCTCACCGCCGCCCTCGCCATGGCGCCCGAACCGGTCACCATCATCACCGCCGGCACGCTCGAAAACGGCGCCGCCAGCCTCTGGTCGCAAGGCGGCATCGCCGCCGCGATCGGCCCGAATGACAGCATCCAAAGCCATATCGACGACACCATCGCCGCCGGCGACGGTCTCTGCGACATCGATGCCGTCACACGCATCATCAGCCAGGGCCCCGAAACCATCGCGGCCCTCCGCCGTCTCGGCGTCACCTTCGATGCCAATCTCGGCCTCGAAGCCGCCCACACCCATCGCCGCATCGCCCATGTCCGCGACCGCACCGGCCTCGCCATCACCGCAGCCCTCGCCCGCGCCGTCCGCGCGGCACCGCACGTCACCATCCGCGAACACACCATCGCAACCGGGCTGCACGCGCCGAACGGCTGCATCGAGGGGCTGTGGATCACCCACAACGCCACCCCCACCTATCTCCCGTCGGATGCCATCCTGATCGCCACCGGCGGCCTCGGCGCGCTCTACCACCACACCAGCAACCCCGCCGGCGCCACCGGCACCGGCCTCGCCCTCGCCGCCCGCGCCGGCGCCGTGCTGCGCGACCTCGAATTCATCCAGTTCCACCCGACCGGGCTCGACACCGGCCTGTCCCCGATGCCCCTGATCTCCGAAGCCGTGCGCGGCGAGGGCGCCATCCTGATCGACGAGGCGGGTCAGCGCTTCACCCCCGAACTCGCCCCGCGTGACGCCGTCTCCCGCGCCGTGTTCCACCACCTCGCCAATGGCCACCGCGTCGCGCTCAACGCCACCCGTATCGCCGATTTCGCCACACGCTTCCCCACCATCGATGCCGCCTGCAAAGCCGCCGGCATCGACCCCGCCACCACCCCGATCCCGATCCGCCCGGTCGCCCACTACCACATGGGCGGCATCGCGACCGATGCGCACGGCCACACCAGCATCCCCCGCCTGTTCGCCGCCGGCGAAGCCGCCTGCACCGGCCTGCACGGCGCCAACCGCCTGGCCAGCAACTCCCTGCTCGAAGCCTATGTCACCGGCCACGCCGCCGGCCGCGCCATGGCCCACCTCCCCGCCACGACCGCAACCGCCACCACCACCACGCCAACCACCGCACCCCACCCCACCACCAACCTCGCCCTCATCCGCGACCTGGTCAGCCGCCACCTCGGCGTGCTGCGCACCGAAACCGGCCTCGCCACAATCATCGCCGCCCTCACCCCCCACGCACCCACCGATGATGCCGCCCTGATCGCCCTGATGGCCGCCATCACCGCCCGCGCCCGCACCGAAAGCCGCGGCGCCCACAGCCGCACCGACCACCCGGCCAAAGCCGCCACCGCCACCCAATCCACCATCACCCTCGCAACCGCCCTCGCCCCCCAATCCCGCCGGATCGCCGCATGACCAACCCGCTGCCCCGCATCCTGATCGAACCCATCGTCCGCGCCGCCCTGCTCGAAGACCTCGGCCGCGCCGGTGACATCACCGCCGATGCCGTCATCCCCGCCACCGCCACCACCCGCGTCGCCTTCATCGCCCGCGACCCCGGCATCATCGCCGGGCTCGACTGCGCCGCCATCGCCTTCGCCCTGCTCGACCCAACCCTCGCCCTGCACATCCACATCCCGGACGGCAGCGAGGTCCACCCGGGTGACACCATCGCCACCATCGAGGGCAACGCCCGCGCCATCGTCTCCGCCGAACGCGTGGCACTCAACTTCCTCGGCCCGCTCTCCGGCATCGCCACCGCCACCAACTTCATCGCCAAATCGATCGCGCACACCCAGGCGCGCATCACCTGCACCCGCAAAACCACCCCCAACCTGCGCGCCCTGCAGAAATACGCGGTCCGCTGCGGCGGCGGCGCCAACCACCGCTTCGGCCTCGACGACGCGATCCTGATCAAGGACAACCACATCGCCATCGCCGGCGGCATCTCCAGCGCCATCGCCCGCGCCCGCGCCGCCGCCGGCCATCTGGTCAAAATCGAATGCGAGGTCGATACGCTCGAACAACTCGCCCAGGCCCTGCGCGCCGGCGCCGACGCCATCCTGCTCGACAATTTCACCCTGCCCGCGCTCCGCGAAGCGATCGCGATGATCAACCACACCGCCATCGCCGAAGCCTCCGGCCGCATCACCCCGCAAACCGCCCCCGCGATCGCCGAGACCGGCGTCGACCTGCTCTCCGCCGGCTGGCTCACCCACAGCACCAAAGTTCTCGACATCGGACTCGATTTCCTGCCCTGAGGCTGGCATACCTCCGGCCCATGACCCGATCCCCCTTCACCACCGCCGCCCTCCTGACCGCCGCCGGCGCCACGCCCTTCCTGGCCGCCCTCGCGATCATCATCACCCAACCCACCAACGCCCCCGCCGCCACCATCGCCATGATCACCTACGGCGCCTGCATCCTCAGCTTCCTCGGCGCGGTCCATTGGGGCTTCGCGCTCGAACCCGGCGGCGTCGTGACCGACCCCAAACTCAACCACCAGCGTCTCGCCTTCGGCGTCGCCCCCGCCCTGATCGCCTGGTTCGCCTTGCTGATCCTCACCCTCGCCGCCGCCCCCCGCGCCGCCCTGGCCATCCTGATCGCCGGCTTCTTCGCGACCATCATCGGCGAGACCATCGGCCGCGGCCGCGATCTCGTCCCCTCGAATTATCTCGCCCTGCGCTGGACCGTCTCGATCGTCGTCCTCGCCGTGCTTCTGGTCACAATCTTCATCGAAGCCGTCGGCATGCGCCATGGCTGATCAGACTGGGGCTGATCAGACTGGGGCTGATCAGACTGGGGCTGATCAGACTGGGGCTGACCAACCCCGCCGGCGCGGCGCTACCCGATCATGATCGCCCTGAAATCATTCACATTGGTCCGGGTCGGCCCGGTCACCACCAGATCGCCGAGGGCGGCGAACAGCGTGTAGCCATCGTTATCCGCCAGCACCGCGCGGGGATCGAGCCCCAACCCCCGCGCGCGCGCCAGCGTCGCCGGCGTCACGATCGCCCCCGCATTCGCCTCCGTGCCATCGATGCCATCGGTATCCCCCGCGATCGCATGGATGCCCGGCTGCGCGTCGAGCGCCAGCGCCAGGCCGAGCAGAAACTCCAGATTCCGCCCGCCGCGCCCGCGCCCGCGCACCGTCACATTGGTCTCCCCGCCCGAAATCAGCACGCAGGGCGGTGCCGCCGGCACCCCATGCACCACGCAGCTCCGCGCCATCCCGGCCAGAACGCGCCCCACCTCGGCCGCCTCGCCCTCGATCGCATCGCCCAGCACCAGCGGCGTCACCCCGCACCCCCGCGCGACCTCCGCCGCCGCCAGCAGCGCCATCATCGGCGTCGCAATCATCACCGCAAGCGTGTTGCGAAACACCTCATCGCCTGGCTTGGGCGTCTCCGCGGCCGGGTCCGCCAGCCACGCCGCCACCGATCGCGGCACCGCGATCCCGTAGCGCGCCAGAATCGCCGCCGCCTCGGCGCGCGTCGTCGCATCCGGCACGGTCGGGCCTGACCCGATCACCGAGGCATCATCGCCCGGCACGTCCGAAATCATCAGCGTGACCACCGAAGCCGGTGCCGCCGCCGCCGCGAGCCGCCCGCCCTTGATCGCCGACAGATGCTTGCGCACGCAATTCATCTCATGAATCCCCGCGCCGCTGCGCAGCAACGCCCGGTTGATCGCCTGCTTATCGGCCAAATCGATCCAAGGCGCGGGCAGCGCCAGCAGCGCCGACGCCCCGCCCGACATCAGGCAGAGCACCAGATCATCCGCGCCCAATCCCCGCACCAGCGCCAGAATCCGCGCCGCCGCCCGCACCCCGGCCTCATCCGGCACCGGGTGCGACGCCTCGACCACCTCGATCCGCCGGCACCCCGCAACCCCATGGCCATAGCGCGTCACCACCAGCCCTTCGAGCGGACGCTCCGCCGGCCAATGCGCCTCCACCGCCGCCGCCATCGCCGCCGCCGCCTTGCCCGCGCCGACCACGATCGTCCGCCCCGCCGGCGGCGGCGGCAGATGCGCGGGCAGGCAGCGCGCCGGTGCGGCGGCCTCGATCGCGGCGGCGAACATGCGCCGCAACATCATGGTCGGATCGGCCATCCCGCTCTCTCCCGTCAAAACGCCCCCCTCGGAGACCTCGAGCGTTATGCTTTCAGCTTAACGCTCGAGCTCTATGTTTTTTCGAGCGATTTCATGCGATTATGTTGCCGCTGTCGCGTCAACTTAATCGCATATCGCTCTCGCTCGTCAAACCCCTCTCCGATCAGAAACCTCTCCGATCAGATGGGGCCCGCGTCAAATCCGCCACCATCGCGCTTGCCCACCCCCCTGGGACTATGGTCTTATCCTGACCATGCTCTGGCCGGCAACCTCCGATCCGAACGTGCCGACCGACCGGTTCAAACTGGTCATGGCCTTCCTGT
>NZ_JBMFGY010000022.1:0-39042 GCF_049977125.1 Acidiphilium sp.
GAGCATCGCCTTCACACGGCGGGGGTCACAGGTTCAATCCCTGTCGCGCCCACCAGATTTTCTAGGTTATTACAACGAGTTATCAGGAAATCTGGCCCCGCCTCTTTCGCATTTCTGAATTTTCGTCCCAATTCCGTCCATGACGCCATTGCATTGTCGTTGGCCTGGTGGTCGGCACGATTGGTTTATCGCATCGATCTCGCCACTTCTGGCGCGGGCGGATGGGTTGCGGGGCGGTCGGATTTGGATGGGCTGTACCTGGAATGATGAATATCGGAGCGGATTGCCGTATTTTGTCGCAGCGATGCAACTGGAGCGCGCAATTTGTGTCGGGAATTGGCATTTTCTCATGGCGGCGCTGATGGCGTCGTCGTATGGTTAAGTGCAGAATGCGAGCATGCAGGGACAGTCTTTAGCCACGATTGAGGGATTTGCGCCGTTCGGCGCGTGGCGGACCTGGTATCGGGTCACCGGTGCGATCGACGGTGCCAAACCGCCGCTGGTGGTGTTGCATGGCGGGCCGGGATGCACGCATGATTATGTCGATAGTTTGAAAGAGTTGGCGACGACTGGCCGGGCGGTGGTGCATTACGACCAGATCGGCGGCGGTCGCTCGACCCATCTGCCGGATCGGGGGGCGGCGTTCTGGACGGTGGATTTGTTCATCGATGAATTGAACAATCTGCTGGCGCATCTCGGCATTGCCGATGATTTTCATCTGTTCGGCCAGTCCTGGGGCGGCATGCTGGGGGCGGAATTCGCGATCCGGCGCCCGGCGGGGTTGCGTGCTTTGGTGATTGCGGACAGCCCGGCCTCGATGGTGACCTGGGTTGCCGAGGCCAATCGGCTGCGCGCAGCGCTGCCACAAGCGGTGCAGGCGGCGCTGACCACGCATGAGGCGGCGGGCACCACGGATAGCGCTGAATACGAAGCGGCGGTGGCGGTGTTCTATGCGCGGCATTTATGCCGGATTGACCCGATGCCGACGGAGGTGCAGCGCACGTTCACGATGCTCGCCGAAGATCCGCTCGTCTATCGCACGATGAACGGGCCGAGTGAGTTCCACGTAGTCGGTTCGCTGAAGGATTGGAGCGTGGTGGACCGGGTGCATGACATCGTGGCGCCGACGCTGCTGATTTCGGGCAAGTTCGACGAAGCGACCATCGCCTGCGTGCAGCCGTTTCTGGAGGGCATCAGCGACGTGCGCTGGCATATTTTCGGGCGCTCCAGCCATATGCCGCATGTCGAGGAGAAGGACGAGTGCCTTGCCCTGGTTGCCGCATTTCTCGATCGTTATCCCGCCGTATCGCTCTGACAGGAGAGACCATGAAAGACTCTATCAATACCTGGTTGTTGCCCGGACTGCTCGGCTGTGGCGTGGCCGCCGCGGCGACGCCGGTCGGCGCGCTGGCGCAAACGCCGGCGGCGCTGTTCGCACAGCATCATGGCGGTACGCTGAAACTGGTGGCGGCTTCGGCGGCGGGTACGATCGATCCGCAGGTGAATTACACCAATCAATACTGGCAGACCTTCATTGCGGTGTACGACGGCCTGGTAACGTTTCAAAAAACCTCAGGCAAGGCCAGCAACAAGATCGTGCCGGATCTGGCGACCGCGGTGCCGGCACCGACCGACAACGGGTTGACCTATGTGTTCACCCTCCGCAAGGGGGTCAAATTTTCGAACGGCCAGCCGGTGACGCCCGCCGATGTGGTCGCGAGTTTCGAGCGGATTTTCAAGGTCAACAATCCCAATGCGGGGTCGTGGTATAAATTCATCGTCGGCGGTGCGGCGTGCATGGCTAAGCCCGCGACGTGCACCCTGCCGCAAGGGGTGATCGCCGATGCGGCGACCAACACGATCACGTTCCATCTGGTCTCGCCTGATCCGGAGTTTCTGGATCAGTTGGCGGTGCCGTTCGCGGTCATTCTGCCGGCGGACACCCCACCCAAGGATATGGGGACCGTGCCGATCCCCGGCACCGGGCCGTATATGATCACGAGCTATAATCCGCAAAAAGCCCTGATCCTCAAACGTAATCCGTATTTCAAGCAATGGAGTGCGGCGGCGCAACCGAACGGTTATGTCAATGAGATCGATTTTGACTTTGGTGTGACGGATGAGAACGCGGTCACCGCGATCGAGAACGGCCAGTATGACTGGGAGTTCGACCCGTTGCCGGCGGACCGGCTCGGCGAAGTCAGCACGCGGTTTCCCAAGCAGGTGCATATCGACCCGCTGCTGGCGGATTATTATGCGCCGATGAACGTGAATATTCCGCCGTTCAACAATAAGGACGCACGGCTGGCGGTGAATTACGCGCTCGATCGGCAGGCTGTGGTGAATATTTTCGGCGGGCGTAATCTCGCGACTCCGGCCTGCCAGATTTTGCCGCCCGATTTTCCGGGCTATCAGCCGTATTGTCCCTATACGCTGCACCCGGGCACCACCTGGTCGGCGCCGAATATGCCGAAGGCGATGGCGCTGATGAAGCAATCGGGCGAGGCGGGACAGAAGGTCACCGTGATCACGGATGATCAGGGGGTCGATCCGGCGCTCGGCACCTATATGGCGAGCCTGCTCAACAAGCTCGGGTTCGTGGCGACGACGCATGTGCTATCGGCCAATATTCAGTTCAACTATATCCAGAACACCAAGAACAAGGTGCAGATCAGTATCAGCCAATGGTATCAGGATTATCCGGCGGCTTCGGATTTCCTCAACGTGCTGCTGACCTGTGGCGCGATCCATCCGGGGTCGGACAGCTCGATCAATATTGCCGGCTATTGCAGCAAGACCTATGACAAGCATGTCGATGCGGTGCTGAAGACCGAGATCACCGATCCGGCCAAGGCCAATCAGGAATGGGCGGCGGTGGATCGCGAGGCGACGGATGCGGCGCCGTGGGCGACCATGTTCACGCCCAAACAGCTCGATTTCGTTTCCAAACGCGTGGGTGATTTCGTGTTCAGCGACCAGTTCCATATGCTGTTCTCGAAAGTCTGGGTGAAGTAGCCGGCTCGGCCCGATGAGCATCACGTCTGAAGATGCCGCGCGCGTCGCTGCCGAACCGGCTGCGGGGCCATGGCGGGCGGCGCTGCGCAAACTGGCGCAGAACCGCACCGCGATGGCGGCGGCGCTGGTGCTGGTGCTGATTGTGCTCGCCTGCATCGCGGCCCCGTTTTATGCGAAATACGTGGCGCACACCGACCCGTTCGGCTCGAATCTCGACGGCCAGATCATGCTGCATGGCAAATTGGTGCCGGTGATGCAGCCCTCGCCAACCGGGCTGGGCATGACGCCGATCGGCCCGACCTGGCGGGCGCAGTATTTGCTGGGCGCTGATAACCAGGGGCGCGATGTTGCGGCACGATTGCTGTATGGCGGGCGTAATTCGTTGCTGATTGCACTCGGTTCCACCATGATTTGTCTGGTCCTTGCCGGGTTGGTCGGGGTGGTGGCGGGGTTTTCGGGTGGCTGGATCGATACCGTGCTGGCCCGCGCGCTCGATGTGCTGTGGGCGTTTCCGGTCTATATGCTGGCGATCTCGCTCTCGGTGGTGCTGATCAGCCATGGGCTGAAACTCGGGCCGATCACCATCAATGCCGATAGTCTGCTGATCCCGATCACGATCATCGGCGTGGTCTATGTCCCTTATGTGGCGCGGCCGATCCGCGGCCAGGTGCTCAGCCTGGCGCGGTCGGATTTCGTGCTGGCGTCGCGCTGCCTGGGCGTGGCGCGGCATCGGATTTTGCTGCGCGACATCGTGCCCAATGTGACCACCACGCTGATCGTGTTCGCGCCGCTGATGATGGCGCTGAATATGCTGACCGAGGCGGCGCTGTCGTTTCTCTCGATCGGGGTGCAGCCGCCGGCGGCGAGCTGGGGCACCATCATTCTCGATGGCGAGGGGCTGCTTTACACGCGGCCGATGGTGGCGCTGGCACCGGGTATCGCCATCATGATCACGGTGGTGATGCTGAACTTTTTGGGCGATGGCGTGCGCGAGGCGTTCGATCCGCGCGCGAAATTGCGCGTGAAGTCTGACCGATGATTTTGGTGGTGGCGCGCCGGCTTGGCGAGATGGTGTTCGTGCTGGTCTCGATCAGCGTGCTGGTGTTTTTGATCTTTTTCGCAACCCCCGGCGCCGATCCGGCGGCGCGGCTGGCCGGGCGGGGGGCGACACCGGCCACGCTGGCGGCGGTGCGGCATAGTTTCGGCCTCGATAAGCCGTTGCCGGTGCAATATGTGCTGATGATGAAGCATTTGTTCATCACCCAGGATTTGACGTCGTTCGTGAACCCCGGCGAGAAAGTCGTCCCCGCGGTGTTGCAGGCGGTGCCGGTGACGCTGTCGCTGGTATTCGGCGCAGCGATCATCTGGGTGGTGGCGGCTTTGTTCGTCGGGGTCATCGCGGCCTGGGCGCGGGATACGCTGCTCGATCGGATGTTGATGCTGTTCAGCCTGATCGGCGTGTCGATGCCGGTGTTCTGGCTGGCCGAGGTCGCCAATCTGATTACCCAGGCGCGATACCACGATACGTGGCTGTTTTCCTGGGTACCGGCACTGGGCTATGTGCCGCTCAGCGTGAGTGTGGTGGGGTGGTTCAAGAGCCTGATCATCCCGTGGACCGTGCTGGCGGTAACCTATATCGGGCTTTATGGGCGGGTGCTGCGCTCGAACCTGGTCGAGGCGATGAACGAGGATTACATCCGCACCGCGCGCGCCAAGGGATTGTCCGAGCGTCAGATTATTTTGAGGCACGCGCTGCGGATGTCGCTGATCACGCTGGTCTCGATGTTCGGGCTCGATTTCGGTCTGCTGGCCGGTGGTGGGGCGCTGCTGATCGAGGTGGTTTCGGGACTGCCCGGCGTGGGGGAGTTGACCTATCAGGCGCTGCAGAATCTGGATCTGCCGTTCATCATGGCGGCGGTGTTGTATGGGGCGGTGTTCATCGTGGTCGCGAATACCGTGGTTGATATGCTGTATGCCGTGATCGACCCGCGTGCGCGATAACCGGGTTCATCCAACCGGTTCGGAGCGGCGGCGATGAGGGTTGAGCCGCTGTTGCGGATCGAGGATCTGCATGTGTCGTTTCGTACGGCGCAGGGGGTTCTGCCGATCGTTGAGGGCGTGTCGTTCACGGTCGATCCGGGGGAGATCCTGTCGGTGGTTGGGGAATCCGGTTCGGGCAAGAGCCTGACCGCGCTGGCCATCATGCGGCTGATCACCGATCCGAACGCGATCATTACCGGCAGCGTGCGCTTCAAGGGGCAGGATCTGCTGGGTCTGCCGGAGGCGGCGATGCGGTCGCTGCGTGGTGGCGCGATCGCGATGATCTTTCAGGACCCGATGACGGCGCTGACCCCGGCCTATACCGTCGGGGCGCAGATCGTCGAGCAGATCATGGCGCATCGCAATACCGGCCGGGCTGCGGCACGCACCCGCGCGATCGATCTGCTCGGCGCCATGGGGATCGCCGCACCGCGCGACATCGCCGCGCGCTATCCGCACCAATTGTCCGGCGGGATGCGTCAGCGCGTGATGATCGCCATGGCGCTGTCGTGCGATCCGGCGCTGCTGATCGCGGATGAACCGACCACGGCGCTCGACGTGACGGTACAGGCACAGATATTGGAGCTGATTTTGCGGTTGCGCGGCGAATTCGGCTCCTCGGTGCTGCTGATTACTCACGATATGGGGGTGGTTGCGCGCGTCGCGGACCGCGTTGTGGTGATGTATGCCGGCGCGATCGCCGAAGCGGGCGCGACGCGCGATATTTTCGCGACCCCGGCGCACCCCTATACGATCGGGCTGCTCGGCGCGATTCCGCGGCTGCGCGGGCCGCGCCTCGCGCGTCTCCCGGCGATTCCGGGCGCGCCTCCCGCTCCGCATGATCGCCCCAGCGGCTGTGGTTTCGCGCCGCGTTGCCCTTATGTGGTGGCGGCGTGTGCCGGCCATCCACCGCTGGTCGCACAGGCTGACCGCGCGGTGGCGTGTTTTCGGGCCGGCCTCCTATGAACCCGCCGATTTTGCAGGTGGAGGCGCTGACCAAGCATTTTGCGGTCGGCAGCCGGTTCGCCAGCGGCGGGCGGCAGGTGGTGCAGGCGCTGGACGGTGTTTCGTTCGAGGTGTTTCCCGGTGAGACGCTCGGGCTGGTGGGTGAGTCCGGCTGCGGCAAATCGACGCTCGGCCGCTGCCTGCTGCGGCTCTACGATGCCGATGCCGGCCGGATCTTGTTCAACGGGCACGACATCACGGCGATGACCGAGCGCGCGCTGCGCCCGCTGCGCGCGGATATGCAGATGGTGTTTCAGGACCCCTATGCCTCGCTCAACCCGCGCCGGCGGATCGGTGATCTGCTGGCCGAGGCGCTGATCGCCCATGGCCAGACCGATCGCGCGGCGAACCAGGCGCGGCTCGCCGAATTGATGGGTCTGGTCGGGCTGGCGCCCGAACATCTCGGCCGGTTTCCGCATGAATTCTCGGGCGGCCAGCGCCAGCGCATCGGCATCGCGCGCGCGATCGCGCTCAACCCGAAGCTGATCGTCGCGGATGAACCGGTTTCAGCGCTCGATGTCTCGATCCAGGCGCAGGTGGTCAATCTGCTGGCCGATCTGCAGGAGCGGCTCGCTTTGACCTATGTGTTCATTGCGCATGATCTGAGCGTGGTGCGCCATATCGCTGATCGGGTCGCGGTGATGTATCTCGGCACCATCGTCGAGATCGGCGAAACCGATGCGGTGCTGCATCATCCGGCGCATCCCTATACCGCTGCGCTGATCTCCGCGGTGCCGGAACCCGATCCGTCAGCGCAGGGGGCGCGCACGATCCTGCAGGGCGAGCCACCCTCGCCGACCAATCCGCCCTCCGGCTGCCGGTTTCACACGCGCTGCCCCTATGCGCAGCCGTTGTGCGCGCAGGAACGCCCTGCGCTGACGCCGCATGCGGACCGACGGTCTGTGGCCTGTCATTTTCCGTTGGACGCGTGATGGGGCCGTCGGCGCGGTCATGCACGCCGGAGGCGTCAGGGGGTCGGAAAATTGAGAAGGGCGTGGATGTAGGTGCCGCGTTGTTCAGCGGCGATCCGGTCGGCGGAACCATGGGCGCGCATCAGACCGGTGATTGCCGCCACTGAGCGGAAGTGGCGGCGTTCCAGCCAGGCGTGAAGACCGTCGATCAGGGTGCGGGCATGGCTGGCACCGTTGCGGAGCAGGGATGAGGCGGTCATCACCGCGTCCGCGCCGGCCAGGAGATATTTCACAATGTCCTCGCCGGTTTCGACACCCGTGCCGGCGGCGAGCGAGGTATGCGGCAACCGTCCGGCGAGCACCGAGAGCCAGTGCAGGCCGAGCCGCATTTCCTCGGGCCGGCTCAGGCCGATCGGCGTGTGCCAGCGGAGCCGGGCGAGGTCGATGTCGGGTAAATAGAGCCGGTTGAACAGCACCAGCCCGTCGGCTCCCGCCGCATCGAGCCGGTGGGCCAGATCGCCGAACGCCGAGACATGCGGATGTAGTTTCACCGCGAGCGGAATACGCACCCGCGCGCGCACCGCCCGCACCAGGGCGACATATTCGGCCTCGACCGCTGCACCGGTGGTGGTGAGTTGGTCCGCGATCCGGTAGATATTCAACTCCAACGCGGCGGCGCCGGCTTGTTCGATCAGGATGGCGTGATCGATCCAGTTGGTCGCGGTGGTGCCGTTCAGACTGGCGATCACCGGAATGTCCAGCGCCGTCACCGCACGGCGCACCAGGTCGAGATAGCCGGTCGGGCCACCGTTGTAGTCGAGGGCGGCGACGAAATAGCCGCTGGCCTCGGGTGAGCTGTCGGCGCTGGCGCTGAACATCGCTTCGATCGCGGCATCGTCGTGACGGATTTGTTCCTCGAACAATGATGGCAGCACAACGGCGGCAATACCGGCGTCTTCCAGTCGGCGCAGCGATCCGATGTCGCCCGACAGGGGTGACGCCGAGGCGATCAGCGGGTTGCGAAGGCCGAGGCCGAGGTAGCGTGTGGTCAGATCCATGGCGCCCTCAGGGTTTGTCGGCGACGATCCGCGTCGCATCGGGGTTGAAGCGAGATCCGTCCAGCCCGGCCAGAGCCTCGTACTGGGCGTATTTTTCGCGCGCGACGACTGAGGCCGCCGCGAGCACGGCGGCGGCTTCGGTCGGCCGGGTGACCGCCAGACCGCGATAGCGCAGCTCGTTATAGGCATAGTCGCGCAATGGCACCGTCGGTCGTGGCGAATCCAGCAGGAACGGGTTTTCGCCGGCGGCGCGCAGGGCCGGGTTGTAGCGCAGCAGCGGCCAGTAGCCCGAAGCGGTGGCCAGGTCCTGCTGGCGCAGGCCGTGTTTCAGGTCGTAGCCATGCGCGATGCAGTGGCTATAGGCCAGGATGATCGAGGGGCCAGGCCAGGCCTCGGCCTCGCGGAAGGCCTGCAAGGTCTGTTGCGGGTTCGCGCCCATCGCGACCTGGGCGACATAGACATTGCCATAGGCGATCGCCTGCAGCGCCAGATCCTTGCGCGCGATCCGTTTGCCGGCGGCGGCGAATTTCGCGATCGCCCCCATCGGCGTCGCTTTCGATGCCTGGCCGCCGGTGTTGGAATAGACCTCGGTATCGAGCACCAGGATATTCACATCCCGCCCGCTCGCCAGCACGTGATCGAGCCCGCCGTAGCCGATATCATAGGCCCAGCCGTCACCGCCGACGATCCAGACGCTGCGCCGGATCAGGTGATCGACCACCGAGGATAAATCCAGCGCACGCGGATCATCGCCCAATGCGGCCAGACGCCGCTTGAGTTCATCGACCCGGGCGCGTTGCGCGTGCAGCTCGGATTCGCGGATCTGAGGTGCCTCGATCAGGGCGTTCACCAGATCGGCGCCGATCGTATCCGCCATTTCGCGCAGCCGTTGCTGTGCGAGGGCAACGTGCTGATCGGCCGCGAGGCGGAAACCGAGGCCGAATTCGGCGTTGTCCTCGAACAGCGAGTTCGACCATGCCGGTCCACGGCCCTCGCGGTTCATCCCCCACGGCGTCACCGGCAGATTGCCGCCATAGATCGAGGAACAGCCGGTGGCGTTGGCGATCTGAAGACGGTCGCCGAACAACTGGCTCAGCAGTTTCAGATACGGTGTCTCGCCACACCCGGCGCAGGCGCTCGGGAAGGCGAACAGCGGTTCGAGAAATTGCACGCCGCGCACGTTGGCGAAATCGACCGCGGTGCGGTCGTTGACCGGCAGGGTTTCGAAGAAGTCGACATTGGCCCGCTCAGTGGCCAGGATCGGCGCCTTGTCGCCCAGATTGATGGCCTTGCGGCCGGGGCGCTGCGGATCATCCGCCGGGCAGGCCTCGACGCAGAGGCCGCAACCGGTGCAATCCTCGACATAGATCTGCAGGCGAAACCCGATGTCGGGATAGCCGCGCGCGTTTACCGGTGCGGTGGTGAAGCCGGCGGGGGCCGGCGTTTGCGGGTCGTGCAGCCGGTCCTGATGGAAATAGCGCGCGCGGATCACCGCATGCGGGCAGACGAAGGCACAGTGGCCGCACTGGATACACACATCGCTCTGCCAGATCGGCACGATGTCGGACACGTTGCGCTTTTCATACACGGAAGTGCCGGACGGGAAGGTGCCATCGACCGGCATGGCGCTGACCGGCAGATCATCGCCGTGGCCCGCCAGCATCAACGCCGTCACGTTGCGCACGAAATCGGGTGCGGTGTCCGGCACGCTGGCGCGCATGTCGATGGTGCTGGTCACTTCGGGTGGGACGGGCACTTCATGCAGATTGGCCAGGGTGCGGTCCACCGCCGCGAAATTGCGCGCGACGGCGTCCTTGCCCTTCCGGGCGTAGGAGGCTTCGATCATGTGCTTGATCTGGCCGATTGCCTCGTCCTGGGGCAGAACATTCGAGATTGCGAAGAAGCAGGTCTGCAGGATCGTATTGATCCGCCCGCCCAGGCCGCTCTCGCGCGCGACGCGCGATGCGTCGATCACGAACAGGCGGAGCCGCTTGTCGATGATCTGGCGCTGCACGATGCGCGGCAGCGAATCCCACGCGGCTTCCGGCGCGGCGGCGCAGTTGAGCAGGAACGTCGCACCCGGAGCGGCGAGGGTGAGGATGTCGCCGCGTTCGAGAAAGCCGAACTGGTGGCAGCCGATGAAATTCGCCGCTCCGATGAGATAGGGCGCGCGGATCGGGCGGCTGCTGAAGCGCAGGTGCGAAATCGTCTGTGCGCCGGATTTGCGGGAGTCATAGACGAAATAGCCCTGGGCGAAATGCCCGTCGATCTCGCCGAGGATTTTCACGCTGTTCTTGTTCGCGCCCACCGTGCCGTCCGATCCCAGACCGTAAAACACCGCGCGCACCACATCGTCGGGTTCGATGGTGAATGCGGGATCTGTGGCGAGGCTGCTGTGGCAGACGTCGTCGTTGATGCCGAGGGTGAAGCCGGTGCGCGGGGAGGGGAGGGCCAGCTCGTCGAAAACCGATTTGACCATCGCCGGGGTGAAATCCTTCGACGACAGGCCATACCGTCCGCCGACCACGAGTGGCATCGTCGCGCGCTGGCCTTCAGCGACGGCGCGGGTGAGAACCGCGATGACATCGAGATAGAGCGGCTCACCCGGCGCACCGGGTTCCTTGGTCCGGTCGAGGACCGCAATGGCGCGCACCGAGGCGGGCAAAGCGGCGAGAAAATGCGCGGCGGAGAACGGCCGGTAGAGCAGCACCTGCACAACGCCGATGCGCGCATCCGCCGCCGAGCGCGCCCGCAGCGCGGCGGCGGTTTCACGGGCGGTTTCCGCGCCTGAGCCGATGATCACGATCACCCGCTCGGCATCGGCGGGTCCATCATAGGCGAACAGATCGTAGTGCCGGCCGGTCAGGGTCGAAAACCGCGCCATCGTCCGCGCCACGATTTCAGGGGTCGCGGCGTAGAACGGGCTGGCCGCTTCGCGCGCCTGAAAGAAGGTGTCGGGATTATGCGCCGTACCGCGCACGACAGGATGCTCCGGGCTGAGCGCGCGGGCGCGGTGCGCGCGCACCAGATCATCATCGATCATCGCGCGGATGTCGGCATCGCTCAGCAGGTGCAACGTGTTCAACTCGTGCGAGGTGCGGAACCCATCGAAGAAATGAATGAACGGCAGCCGGCACTCCAGACTCGCGGCCTGGGAGATCAGCGCCAGATCATGCGCCTGCTGCACCGAATCCGAGGCCAACATTGCAAACCCCGCCGCGCGAACCGCCATGACATCGGCATGATCGCCGAAGATCGAGAGCGCCTGGGTCGCGAGCGCGCGTGCCGCGACGTGAAACACGCAAGGGGTGAGTTCGCCGGCGATTTTGAACATGTTGGGCAGCATCAGCAGCAGCCCTTGCGAGGCGGTGAAGGTAGTGGTCAGCGCACCCGATTGCAGCGCGCCATGCAACGCGCCGGCGGCCCCGCCCTCGCTTTGCATTTCCTGCACCACGGGCACACCGCCCCAGATGTTGGTTATACCCGCCGCGGCCCATTCATCGGCCAGCTCCGCCATCGCCGAGGATGGGGTGATCGGGTAGATCGCGCAGACCTCGTTGATCCGGTAGGCGACATGGGCGACCGCGGTGCCGCCGTCCATGGTGACCTGCCGGCGCGGGGGTAGGGGGGTCATGACGTGCCTCCAGTCGCGACGGGTTCGGGGATCATCTCGATTGCGTGGCATGGGCATTGCTCGAAACAGACCGCGCAGCCGGTACACAGCGCCATGTCGATCCGGTAGCGCAGCCCTGGGCCGAGTTTGACGATCGCATTTTCCGGGCAGGCAGCGAAACACTGATCGCATTCGAAGCAATTGCCGCAGGACAGGCAGCGCCGTGCCTCATAGTGGGAGGCCGCTTCATCGAGCCCGCCGGTAGTTTCGGCGAAGCCCTGCGCCAGCCGCTCATCGGGGCGCAGCACCGGCTGAGCCCGTGGCGCGGCATCGGCAAAGATGGGCAGGTTGAGCGCGGCGAAATCGATCGGTGGATGCTTGGCCACCGCGGCAATTTTGGTGCCGCGCAACCATGCATCGATATGACTTGCTGCCTTTTTGCCATGCCCGGTTGCGGTGGTCACGGTGCGCTCGCACGGCACCGCATCGCCGCCCGCGAAAATTCCGGCCCGCCCGGTCATCATCGTTGCATCGACCGAAACAACACCATCGGCGCCGACCGCGATTTCGGGAATCCCGTGCAACAGTCCAGCATCGGTCTCCTGGCCGAGTGCGAGCACCACCGCATCCGCCGTCAGTGTTTCAAACGTACCGGTCGGTTCCGGGCGGCCGGCTGCGTTCAGGCGCATCATCTCCACGGTGAGGGTTCCGGCGTCGATCGTCTTGATTGTACTGAGCCATTTCACCTTGATGCCCTCGGAGAGCGCATCGGCCAGCTCTGCCTCGTGAGCCGGCATATGCGCCTGGTCGCGCCGGTAGACGATCAGCGCATCGCTCGCGCCCAATCGCCGCGCGGTGCGGGCGGCATCCATCGCGGTGTTGCCCCCGCCGTAAATTACCACCCGGCGTCCGAGCAGCGGCCGTTCACCCGCGGCGACTTCGTGCAGCAGAGCGATTGCGTCGATCACCCGGACCGCATCGCGCGCGGGGATCTCGATCCGCTTGCTCGCCTGCGCGCCGATCGCGACGAACACGGCATCGAACCCGCCGGCCCGCTGGGCAGCCAGAACATCATCGACCTTGCGATCGAGCACAATATTTACGCCCATCGCCTCGATCCGCCGCACTTCGGCCAGCAACACATCGCGCGGCAGGCGATAGGCCGGAATTCCGAAATGCAGCATCCCGCCCGGCAATGGCCCCGCCTCATGGACCGAGACGTCATGACCTCGACGCGCCAGGTGATACGCGGCGGCGAGGCCGCTCGGGCCGGCTCCGACCACCAGAACCCGCTTGCCGCTCGGCGCGGCGCAGGGCGGCGCCGGCCAGTTCTGTTCGATCGCGAGATCACCCAGATAGCGTTCGACCGCGTGAACACCCACCGCTTCGTCGAGCGCCGAGCGATTACAGGCGCTCTCGCAGGGGTGGTAGCACACCCGCCCATGGACCGCGGGGAACGGATTGTCGCGGAGAATGACCTCCCACGCCGCGCGGTAGTGGCCGGACTGAGCGAGTCCGAGCCATTCCTGAATATTCTCCCCCGCCGGGCACGCGACGTTGCACGGCGGCAGATGATCGCGAAAGACCGGACGACGGGTCCGTGCCGGACCGGTGGCCGTCTCGCGCATCAGATCGACCTGGGGTGTCGCATCCATCAGACGCCGTGTCATCGCGCTGCCTCCCGATATTCGGGGGAGAATAAATGAAAACGATCAACCGTCGTTGATGCAGATCAAATCGGCGGTCAAATAACAATGGATATCGCCGGTTGCGGTACGATCGATCGGCCGGCGTCATCGGTGCCGGGATTGCCTGCGAGGGGGTTCCGATCCTTCCTGCGCCCATTGCGCGTGATCCTTCGTTATGTCAGTTTCAGTGAATAATCCGTAATGGCGTCGCCATTGCTGGGAGTGAACGGGGGAAATGGGCGACTACATTCTGCAGGCGCGTGGCTTATCCAAGGGGTTTCGCGGCTTTATGGCCGTGCAGGGTGTCGATCTCTCGATTGAAAAAGACAGTATTCATGCCCTGATTGGCCCCAACGGCGCGGGCAAGACGACATGTTTCAATCTTCTGACCAAATTTCTGGCGCCGAGTGCGGGCAGTATCAGTTTCGAGGGTCGCGACATCACCGGATTGTCGCCGGCAGCGGTTGCCCGGCGCGGCATGGTGCGGAGCTTTCAGATCTCGGCGGTGTTCGGTCATATGACGGCGCTGGAAAACGTCCGCATCGCGCTGGCGCGGGCGCGCGGGGGGAATTTTGATTTCTGGCGCACGGAACGAGTGCTTTCGACGTTCAATGACCGCGCCCATGAGCTTTTATTCGATGTCGGCCTGTCCGACAGCGTTGAAATCCCGGCGGCCGAATTATCCTACGGCCGCAAGCGCGCGCTCGAAATCGCCACCACCCTCGCGCTCGACCCGAGGTTGATGCTGCTCGATGAACCGACCGCCGGCATGACCGAGGCGGATGTGGTTCGAATCGTTGCCCTGATCCGCCAGATCCGCGCCGGACGCACCATTTTGATGGTGGAGCACAATCTTTCGGTGGTATCGGGACTTTCGGACCGGATTACCGTGCTCGCGCGCGGCCGGGTTCTCGCGGAGGGCGACTATGCCAGCGTCTCGGCCAACGAGGCGGTGGTGACCGCCTATCTCGGTTCGGATGCCGCGGATGCTTGAGATCAATGATCTGAATGCGTGGTACGATGAGAGCCATGTGTTGCATGGCATGGCGTTTCATGTCCGCGAGGGTGAGTGCGTTACGTTGCTAGGACGTAACGGTGCCGGCAAGTCGACCACGCTGAAATCGATCATGGGTCTGGTGCCGAAGCGCGCCGGCAGCATCAAATTCCGAGGTGCCGAGTTGATCGCCGCACGGCCCGACATGGTGGGCCGGGCGGGGATCGGTTTCTGTCCGGAGGATCGCGGGATTTTTGCGGGTCTCACGGTTCAGGAAAATCTGATGCTGCCGCCCGTGGTCGCGTCCGGCGGCATGAGCATCGCGGATATTCATTTGTTATTTCCCAATCTGGCGGAGCGCGCGACAAGCCCGGGCACGAAATTATCCGGTGGCGAGCAGCAGATGCTGGCGATTGCACGGATTCTGCGCACCGGGGCCAAACTTCTGTTGCTTGACGAACCGACCGAGGGGCTCGCGCCGGTCATCGTTCAGCAGATCGGTCACATGATCATGGAAATCAAACGGCGTGGTTTCACTGTGTTGCTGGTTGAACAGAACTTCAGATTCGCAGCTAAATTAGCCGATCGTCATTATCTGGTCGAACATGGCCTGGTGGTCGACATGATTCCCAACCACGAACTACCCGCCCGCGCCGAGATGCTCCATCGTCGTCTCGGCATCTGAACCTGCACTCTGGAGGAATGTCCATGAAATTGACCAGACGAACCTTGATCGGCACCGCCGCCACCGGCGTCGCCGCCGCAACCCTGCCGCTCGGGCGCGCCCGCGCTGCCGGCAAGCCATTGAAAATCGCCGTGATCAGCGATTTTTCAGGCCCCTATCGCGATATCGGCGGTCCGACCTCGGTGGCCTGTGTCGAGCAGGCGGTGGCGGATTTCGGTGCGACGCAGAAGGGTTACGACGTCACAATTCTGAAGGGCGATCATCAAAACAAGCCTGACGTCGGTGCGGCACTCGCACGCCGCTTCTATGATCAGGGCGTCGATCTTGTGATCGACATTCCCAATACCGCCGTGGCGCTCGCGGTCGAAGGTGTTGCCCACGACAAGAACCGCGCCTACATCAACTCAAACGCCGCCGGTTCGACCATCACGGGCAAGTTCTGCAACGCGCAGACGATCCATTGGACTTACGACACTTATATGCTGGCGCAATCGACCGGTGGTGCCATGGTCAAGACGGGTGGCAAAACCTGGTTCTTTATTACGGCAGACTATGCGTTCGGTCATCTGTTGCATGATCAGACGGCGGCGGTCGTGACCAGTCACGGCGGGAAAGTCGTCGGCAATATCAATTATCCGTTTCCGCAGACCACTGATTTCTCCTCCTACCTGGTCCAGGCGGAATCCTCCGGCGCGCAAGTGCTTGGTCTCGCCAATGCGGGCCAGGATACGGTGAATTCAATCAAGCAAGCGCATCAATTCGGCCTGACCCAGAAGATGAAACTCGCCGGGTTGCTGATCTTTCTGAATGACGTGCACGGCATGGGGCTCGAGATCGCGCAGAATTTGATTCTGACCGAAAGTTTCTACTGGAATCTGAACGACCGGACCCGCGCCTTTCTGGCCCGCGTCAAGCCGCGCACACCGGATAATTACCCCTCGATGGGCCAGGCCGGCTGCTATTCCGGCACGCTGCACTTCCTCAAGGCGGTCGATGCGATGAACAATATGGCCGATGTCAGCAATGGCGCGGCGGTGGTCGCGCAGATGAAGAAAATGCCGACCGATGATGATGCGTTCGGCAAAAAATACATCCGTGCGGATGGTCGTTTCATGTGCGATGCCTTCCTGTTTCGGGTCAAGACCCCGGGTGAGAGCAAAATCCCCTGGGACTATTACACGTTGCTGGCCACCACGCCGGCCAAGGAGGCGTTCATGCCGATGGCGATCGAAGGTTGCCCGCTGGTCAAAGCCTGAGGCCTGCCCACCATGATGATGATTTTGGGGAAACCGGCGCCGTTGCTGTTCGGGCAGTTGCTGCTCGGTATCATCAACGGCTCGTTCTACGCCATGCTCTCGCTCGGTCTTGCGATCATTTTCGGCTTGCTGAACGTGATCAATTTCGCCCATGGCGCGCTCTTCATGGTGGGTGCCTTTGTCACCTGGGGTCTGTTGCACTATCTCGGTATCGGCTACTGGCCCGCGCTGATCATCGCCCCGGTCATGGTCGGGGCGTTCGGTCTGCTGATCGAGCGCACGTTGATCCGCTACACGTATAAGCTCGATATTCTCTACGGACTTCTGCTCACCTTCGGCTTGGCCCTGGTGCTCGAAGGTATTTTCACCAACGCCTATGGCAGTTCAGGTGTCTCCTACAACGGCCCCGACATTCTGTCGGGCACGCTCAACCTTGGTTTCATGTTCCTGCCGGTTTATCGGGCGTTCGTGGTGTTCGCCGCCATCATCATCTGTGGCGCTGTCTGGTTCACCATCGAGAAGACCAGGCTTGGGGCGTTGTTGCGTGCGGCGACTGAAAATCCCGGGCTGGTGCAATCCTTTGGTGTCAACGTGCCGCGACTGATTGCATTCACCTTCGCCGGCGGTGTCGGGCTTGCGGGGCTTGCGGGCGTGCTCGCCGCACCGCTCTATTCGGTCAATCCGAACATGGGCAGCGACCTGATCAACACCGTGTTTGCCGTCGTTGTCATTGGCGGCATGGGTTCGATCGGTGGTGCCATCATCACCGGCTTCGGCCTTGGGATCATCCAGGGGTTCACCGAGGTGTTCTACCCGGCGGCTTCATCGGTCGTGGTGTTCGTGGTGATGGCGATCGTGCTGCTGGCCCGGCCCGCCGGCCTGTTCGGGCGCATCGCTTGATGTTCGGCTTCTCGCGCGCTCAGGCGATCGGTTTCGTCGTCATGATGGTCGTTCTGATCGGCGCGCCGTTCGTGGTGTATCCGATCTTCCTGATGCAGGTGATGTGTTTCGCCGTGTTCGCGATGGGCGCTAATCTATTGATGGGCTATACGGGATTGCTCTCGCTTGGTCAGGCCGCTTATTTCGGTATGGGCGGTTATGTCGCCGGTTATGCGGTGCAGACGCTGCATCTGACACCGGAGGCCGCCATCGCGCTCGGCGGCCTGACCGGTGCCGCGATCGGCGTGGTCTTCGGATGGCTCGCAATTCGCCGTCAGACGATCTATTTCGCGATGGTCACGCTGGCGCTTGCGCAGCTGGTCTATTTTTTCGCCGTGCAGGACACCGGTTTCACCGGAGGTGAAAACGGTATCCAAAACATTCCACGTGGCCGCTTGTTCGGCACGATACCGCTGACGCATGATCTGCAAATCTACTGGTTGGTGCTAACCGTGTTTACCATCGGTTTCCTGTTCGTGCATCGGGTCGTTCATTCACCGTTCGGCCAGGTGGTCAAGGCGATCCGGGAGAACGAGAACCGCGCCATTTCGCTCGGATACAAGGTCGAGCAGTATAAATGGATCATCTTTGTGCTGGCCGCCAGTTTGGCTGGTATCGCCGGGGCGATGAAGTCGCTGGTCATGGGGATCGCAACCTTGACCGATGTCGGTAACGCGACGTCAGGGATCGTTGTATTGATGGTGCTGATCGGCGGCATCGGCACTATTTTCGGGCCGTTGATCGGGGCTGCGATCATCATCGCCATGCAATATTATCTGGCGAGTTTCAGCGACTGGGTCACGGTGATCCAGGGGGCGATCTTTATAATCTGTGTCCTCGCGTTCCGCCGCGGCATGATCGGCGAACTCGGCGCGCGCTTGCGATTGTCGCTGTAGCGTCCGACCGCCGGGTATCACCGCGGCGGGCGCGCCTTGAACATCAAGCCGCACCTGCCCACATCCCGCTCGCTCGGTGAAACCAGCCGTTGACAGCCGCTCCGTCACGATGCCCAATTAAATCCGGAGCCGCGCAGGAGGGATGTTGAGATATTTTTGGTGCCGGATCGCTCACACACTCCCGCCCGTCGCCGGCGATGGGGGGACTGCGCGGCATGGATGAACACGCCGCCATTCTGACCACGACCCGGACAAAGCCCGCCGGTGCCGTTCCCGTTACGGCGGGACATGGCCGGTCGCCGCCTTCGGCTCTCTATGAGGTTGACCTCGCCTCGACGGGCATGTTGGGCTGGGTGGCGACACTCGATCAGGCCGTCGCTCTGGGGTTTGACGGCGTTTTGCTGAAGTCGCCCTTTGCCACCAATGGCCCCGCGCACCGGTTCAATATTCTCGACCATGACTCGCTGCATGAGAGCCTGGGCGGCGGCGACGCCGAGACGATCCTGCGTCAATACGCCGCCGCCGCTCATGGGCGTGACCTGTCGTTTCTGTTGGAAATCTGTATCGATCGGATCGCGCCGGACGCCGCACTGGCCGCCTTGCACCCCGACTGGTTCGTTCACGCTGATGACGGAGCGGCATTTTGCTTCCTCTCCGAGGTCGATCCAGCGACCGAGTGGTGGTGCGAGCGGCTGGCGGCGTGGCAGGACCTCGGCATTGATGGGTTCCGCTGCGAGGCGGCGCACCGGGTGCCGGCGACAGTATGGGCTCGCTTGATCGCGGCCGCGCGCCAGACGGGCCCGGCCAGTTGCTTTGTCGCCTCGACATTCGGCGCCACCCCTCCTGATCTCGTTGGTCTCGAGCACTGCGGTTTTGATTTCGCCCTGACCTCGTCGTGCTGGTGGGATGGTGTCGCGCCCTGGATTGTCGATGATCTTGATCGCATCGGCATGATCGCTGCAGTGGCGACCCTGGCGGTGCCGCCGCATCATGCGGGGCCGGTGAGCGGGCGCGCGTTGAGCCTGGCCGGCTTCCTCGGGAATTTGTGGATTCTGAATGCATCGGCTGTGGGCGACCGGACTGAATTGATCGGCACGATCAACGAGGTCCGGCGGCAAAATCGCGCGTGTTTCGCGACGGTGGCGGCATTGGTGTCGCCGCCTGAATCGCCTGTCGCGGTAATCGCCCGGCTCGATCGCACCGGCGCGGGTCTCGTGTTCGTCATGGCTTCGGGTCACCGCACGGTTTCCGTGCCGCAGCTACGAACCTGGCTCGGTGATCGTTGTGGCGACCTCTCAGCGGCGATGGGTGCCGCCCCGGATCAGGTCGCATTCGAGGTCGATGACGAGGGGACGCTTTTGCTCCACGCCACATCGACGCGGCGCATTCTCTGCCCGGCATCTGCGAGGATATCCGGTCGGATAGCGATGAATGCGCCGCGCATCGCGATCGAAGCCGTATCGCCTTCGATTGCGGATGGACGATTTCCAATCAAGCGGATCGTGGGTGACGAAGTCACGGTCGCGGCCGACCTGATCTGCGATGGTCACGGCAGGCTGGCCGCGGATTTGCTCTGGCGCACCGCCGATGCGGCCGACTGGCACCGCGTGCCGATGGCGTTGACGACCAACGATCGCTGGGCCGCAACGCTCCAGCTCAGCCGGATGGGCCGCTATCACGCCGTAATCGAGGCGTGGATTGATCGCTACGGCGCGTTTGTCGATGAAATCAGCAAAAAAAATGCGGCCGGCCAGCCGGTTTCGCTCGAACTCATTGAGGGCACCCGTCTGGTCGAGGCCGCGGTTGCGGCGCGGGCGTCGTCGGAGACGGCGGCGCTCGAAGCTCTCTATGAACGTCTCACCGCGACACCAGAGGCTTCGCGTCTGCCGATCCTGATCGACCCGGCAACGATCGCTTTGATGCGCGATGCCGAACAGCGTCACGCGCTGCTGCGACTCGATCCGCCATTGATGATCGACGCCGAGTGCACGCGGGCGGGGTTCGCGAGCTGGTATGAACTGTTTCCGCGCAGCCAGAGCGGCACAGAGTCGCGGCACGGCACGTTCCATGATGTCATCGCGCAGCTCCCACGGATTCGCGCCATGGGGTTCGACGTATTGTATTTTCCGCCGATCCATCCGATCGGCGAGGTCAATCGCAAAGGTCGCAACAACAGCCTGGTCGCGAACGAAACCGATCCCGGCAGTCCCTACGCGATCGGCAGCGTGGCAGGCGGACATTGCGCCATTCATGCCGAATTGGGCGGATTTGATGAGTTCAGGCAATTGTTGGACGCCGCCGCGGCGCATGGCATCGAGATCGCGCTCGATTTTGCGATCCAATGCGCCCCGGATCATCCGTGGCTGCGTGAGCATCCCGAATGGTTCGATTGGCGTCCGGACGGCACGATCAGATACGCCGAAAATCCGCCCAAGAAATATGAGGATATCGTCAATGTCGATTTCTACGCCGATGGTTCGATGCCGTCGCTCTGGATCGCACTGCGCGACGTGGTGGCGTTTTGGGTGGACCACGGGGTCAAAATTTTTCGTGTCGACAATCCGCACACCAAACCGCTCCCGTTCTGGGCATGGCTGATCGATGACATTCGAGGGCACAATCCTGAAGTGATTTTCCTTGCCGAGGCATTCACGGCACCGAAATTGATGTATCGGCTTGCCAAGATTGGCTTTTCACAATCCTATACATACTTCACCTGGCGCAATACCGCGGCGGAACTCCGCGATTATCTGGTCGAGTTGACGACGACGGGGGTACGGGAATTCTTCCGGCCGAATTTCTTCGTCAACACGCCTGACATTAACCCGTTGTTCCTGCAGGGCTCCGGCCGTCCTGGCTTCCTGATCCGTGCTGCATTGGCGTCCACCCTGTCCGGCTTATGGGGCGTCTATAATGGTTTTGAACTTTGTGAAGCGCGGGCGTTGCCCGGAAGGGAGGAGTATCTTGACTCCGAGAAGTACCAGATCAGCGTCTGGGATCATAACAGGTCAGGGAATATCATCGCTGAAATCACCGCGCTCAACTGCATTCGCCGGCAGAACCCGGCGCTGCACAGCCATTTGGGGATCAGTTTTCTGCCGTGTTCCAATGAGCAGGTGCTCTGTTATGAAAAATCCAATGCCGATCGCAGCAACGTTATTCTCGTTGCGGTCAGCCTTGACCCCTTCACCCGCCAGATTGCCGAATTCGATCTGCCGCTTTGGCGGTTTGGCTTGAGCGATGATGCGTCGCTGCACGCCGCAGATCTTACCCGCGATGTCACTTTCGTCTGGCATGGCAAACGTCAGAGCGTCAGCCTCGATCCCCACGAGTTACCCTATTGCATCTGGCGGGTGCACCCATGAAACGCACAGCGAGGTTCACGGCGCCAACATTCGCCGACGCTGATCCGCTCTGGTACAAGGATGCGGTGATCTACCAGGTCCATGTCAAATCGTTTTTTGACAAAAATAACGACGGTGTTGGCGATTTCGCCGGTCTGATGGAGAAACTTGATTATATCGCCGAGCTTGGCGTCACGGCGATATGGTTGCTGCCATTCTATCCCTCGCCGCGTCGCGACGATGGTTACGACATCAGCGCCTACCGCGCGGTGCATCCGGAATTTGGCACGTTGGCCGATTTGCGCCATCTGATCGATGCCGCCCACCGGCGTGACATTCGTGTCATCACCGAACTTGTCATCAACCACACGTCCGATCAGCACCCCTGGTTCCAACGGGCGCGTAGAGCCAAGCCGGGCTCATCGGCGCGCAATTATTACGTCTGGTCGGACACCGATCACAAATACGATGGGACGCGCATTATTTTTCTGGATACCGAGAAATCGAACTGGACCTGGGATGCCACGGCCGGCGCCTATTACTGGCATCGGTTCTACAGTCATCAACCTGATCTCAATTTCGACAATCCGCGCGTTCTTCAGGAAGTTCTTGGTGTCATGCGGTTCTGGCTCGATCTTGGCGTCGATGGTTTACGGCTCGACGCGGTACCCTATCTGATCGAACGCGAGGGGACCAACAATGAAAATCTGCCCGAGACCCATGCTGTCCTGAAACAGATCAGAGCCGCGATGGATGCGCATGCGCCCGGTCGCATGTTGCTCGCCGAAGCCAATCAGTGGCCGGAGGATGCACAGCAATATTTCGGCGATGGCGATGAGTGTCACATGTCGTTTCATTTTCCGCTGATGCCGCGGATGTATATGGCGATCGCACAGGAGGACCGGTTTCCGATCACGGATATCATGCGTCAGACGCCGGCGATCCGCGATAGCTGCCAATGGGCGATTTTTCTGCGCAACCATGATGAACTGACCCTGGAAATGGTCACGGATTCCGAACGTGACTATCTGTGGGAAACCTACGCCGCCGATCGTCGTGCTCGCCTCAATCTCGGAATTCGCCGCCGTCTCGCCCCGTTGCTGGAACATGACCGGCGCCGGATCGAACTGATGAATGGTCTGTTGTTCTCGATGCCCGGCACGCCGGTGATCTATTATGGCGATGAAATCGGGATGGGTGACAATATCCACCTCGGCGATCGCGATGGCGTGCGCACGCCGATGCAATGGTCACCCGATCGCAACGGCGGCTTCTCCCGCGTCGATCCGGCTCAGCTCGTTCTGCCACCGATCATGGACCCGATCTATGGGTTTCAGGCGCTTAACGTCGAGGCGCAGGCCGCCGATCCCTATTCGCTGCTGAATTGGACGCGGCGGATGCTGGCCGTGCGCAAGCGCCATCGCGCCTTTGGCCGCGGCTCTCTGCGGTTTCTCTATCCGGGAAATCGCAAGGTTCTCGCTTATCTACGCGAACTCACCGATCCGGATGCGCGTGCCGAAACCATTTTATGCGTCTATAACCTGTCCCGCACGGCTCAGGCGGTGGAGCTGGATTTATCGGCGTTCGATCAGCGCATTCCGGTCGATCTGATCGGTGGTGCGCCGTTTCCGCCGGTGGGGTTGCTGCCCTACATGGTCACGCTGCCGCCGTTCGCGTTCTACTGGTTCAGCCTGGCAACCGAAGCGACGATGCCCGGCTGGCGGATCCAGCCCTCGGAGCCATTGCCGGAATTTGTCACCCTGGTGATGCGCAAGGGACTTGCCGACCTTCTGAACGCCGAGACCAGAACCATCCTCGAGACCGAGGCGCTGCCAAGCTATCTGGCCCGCCGCCGATGGTTCGCCGCCAAGGATCGCAAGATCGACGCCGCGAGGTTGGGCCAGGCCGACGTTCTCGGTGACGAGGCAGAAGCGGTGCTGCTCGCCGAGGTGAATGTTGAGCTTGGCGGTGATCGGCAAACCTATCAGCTTCCCCTCGCGATCAGCTGGGATGACGGCACGCCCACGCCGATGGTGCAGCAACTCGCACTGGCCCGGATCAGGCATCACCGCCGCATGGGCTATTTGACCGACGCGTTCGCGGTTGATGCGCTGCCCCGATTGATCATTGCCGGGCTCAAGGCGCGGAGCGTGATAGCTCTCACGGAGGGCCAGATCCGCTTTTTACCCACCGGCCTGATCGACCGCTTGCCGGATATGACGGACGCTGAAATTCGACGTTTTTCCGCCGAGCAATCGAATAGCTCGATGATTGTCGGGGATATCGCCATCGTCAAGGTGTTGCGCCGGATCGAGGCGGGGATTCACCCCGAGACCGAAATGACGCGATTCCTGACCGAGGCCGGATATGCCAACACACCGGCGCTACTTGGTGAAGTCACCCGCACCGATCACGCGGGGGGAAGCCGAACGCTCATCGTGGCGCAACGCTTCGTCCGGAATCAGGGCGATGCCTGGCAATGGACACTGGATTCACTGACACGCGCGGCCGATACCGCCATCCACGCCGATCTCGATGACGCCGGCGAGACAGACGCTCTGGCCGGTTACCTGCCCTTCGCGGCGGCCATCGGGCGTCGGCTTGCCGAGATGCACGCGATTCTGGCGACACCAGGAACCGCCCCCGCATTTGCGCCCGAACCGGTGGATGTCGCAGATATACGCGCGTGGTCCGAGGCGTGCCGCTGTCAACTCGGCCTGGCATGTGACGCCCTCGACCGCGCCCGGCATGCGTCCGGCGCCGCGACCATCGCAGTGATGGATCGACTGATGGATTGCCGATCTGAACTTGAAGCCATTATTCCGAAACTGTGTAATGCAGGGCTTGGAACAGTCAAAACCCGCATCCATGGCGATTTTCACCTTGGCCAGATTCTTGCGGCGCAGGGTGACGCCTATCTGATCGATTTCGAGGGTGAGCCCGCCAAAACCCTGGCGCAACGACGCGCCAAGGCATCGGCGCTGCGCGATGTCGCGGGATTGCTGCGCTCGTTCGATTACGCGGCCGCGACGGTTGCGCGCACCGCGCCAACCTCGACCGCACGCGCCGTCGAACGATGCCGCTCGCTGACGTCACATTTCGTCAAACACGCCGGCGCCAGCTTCATCGATGCGTATCAGGCGAGTGCGGCGAGTGCCGAGCATCCGTGGCTGTCGCCGGCGGCGTGGCATGATTTGCTCACCTTGTTCCTGATCGAGAAATCCGCCTATGAAATCTGTTATGAAGCGGCCAATCGCCCCGATTGGTTGATCATTCCGCTAACCGGCCTCGCGCGTTTGGCGACCCAGGTCACGACAGGAGCGAGCAATGCCGAGATTGGATGATTCTGGATTGGACGCGCTGGCCAACGCGACCCACGACGACCCCTTTGCCTGGCTTGGCCCCCACGACGGCGATGGCGGCGTGGTGGTGACGACGATCCAGCCCGGAGCGGTGAAAGTCGACCTCGTGACGTCACCGGACGTACCGCCCGTGCCGATGACGCGCATTCATCCCGCGGGGATTTTCCAGGGTATCCTGAGCGCGGCCCGGCGCTACAATCTCCGGATCGATTGGGGGCAAACGACGCAGACCATTGAAGATCCTTACCGGTTTTCACCGACCCTGTCCGATTATGATCTCTACCTGCTTGGTGAGGGGCGGCAACGACGCCTCGCCGATTGCCTGGGTGCGAATCAGATCACGGTGGACCATGTCGCAGGCGTCAGGTTTGCGGTGTGGGCGCCGAACGCCCGCAGGGTTTCGGTGGTTGGCTCGTTCAACAATTGGGATGGTCGCCGTCATCCAATGCGGCGCCATCACAATCTGGGGATCTGGGAGATCTTCATTCCCGGTATCGCCACCGGCAGTCTCTATAAATTTGAAATCCTGACGCAGGCCGGAGCCGTCGTGTTGAAGGCCGATCCGCTCGCTCGCCAGGTTCAGGGGCCACCCGAAACCGCCTCGATCGTCACCGACGCGGCAGCATTCACCTGGCACGACGAAGCGTGGATGAAGCAGCGCGATGGCCGGGCCGATCAGGCGCTGGCCATCTATGAGGTCCATGCGGCCTCATGGCGACGCCATCCCGATGGTCGCCCGTTCCTGTGGGGCGAGCTCGCCGATCATCTCATTCCCTATGTCGTCGATCTTGGGTTCACCCATATCGAGTTCATGCCGATCATGGCCCATCCGTTCGGCGGTTCCTGGGGCTATCAACCATTGTCGCAATTTGCGCCGATGCCCACGCTCGGCACACCGGCTGAATTCGCTGCCTTCGTGGATCGTTGCCATCAGGCCGGTCTCGGCGTGATTCTCGATTGGGTACCGGCCCATTTTCCGACCGACGGATTTGGTCTGATCCAGTTCGACGGTACGCCGCTTTACGAGCATGCCGACCCGCGCGAGGGGTTCCATCAGGATTGGAACACGCTGATCTTCAATTTGGGCCGCATTGAAGTGCGTAATTTTCTGATCGCCAGCGCGCTGTTCTGGCTGGAACGGTTTCATGTCGACGGCATCCGGGTCGATGCGGTGGCGTCAATGCTCTACCGGGACTACTCGCGCAAGGAGGGGGAATGGATCCCTAACCGGTTCGGCGGCCGCGAAAATCTCGAAGCGATCGATTTCTTGAGGGAATTATCGTCCGTCATCGAGCATGATTCGCCGAGCGCAATGTTGATCGCCGAGGAATCAACGGCCTGGCCGGGGGTCACCCGGCCGGTTGCCGAAAATGGGCTCGGCTTCACCCATAAATGGAACATGGGCTGGATGCATGACACGTTGCGCTATATCGAACAGGACCCGATCCATCGCCGCTATCATCACGACGACATGACCTTTGGTTTGATCTACGCGTTTTCGGAGAAATTCGTATTGCCGATCTCTCATGATGAAGTGGTCTATGGCAAACACGCGATGCTTGGAAAGATGCCCGGCGATAACTGGCAAAAATTCGCCAATCTGCGCGCGTATTTCGGTTTCATGTGGACTCAGCCAGGAAAAAAACTTCTCTTCATGGGGCAGGAATTTGGCCAGTCGGGCGAGTGGAACCACGACAGCGAGCTGGCTTGGGCCGAACTTGGCGCACCCGCCCATGCCGGCGTTCGAAGCCTGATCAGTGATCTCAATCGCCTCTACCGGTCCCAACCGGCATTGAGCGCCACCGATTTCAATCCCGAAGGGTTTCGCTGGGTGATCGGCGATGACCGCGCCCAGAGCGTACTCGCCTGGATACGACAGACCGGGGACGACAGCCAGACCATCCTTGTGCTCTGCAATTTCACCCCCGTGCCACGGGATCACTATCGTATCGGCGTGCCATCAGCAGGGCGCTGGATCGAAATGCTCAACACTGATTCCGGTCTCTACGGCGGATCGGACATGGGTAATCTCGGTGGTCTCGTGACGGAGGCGATCGGCGCGCATGGCATGCGGCAATCCCTCGTTGTGACGCTGCCGCCGCTCGGCGTGCTGATGTTTCGCAGGGATGCTTGATGCCGGTCTTGGGTGCGAAACTCGCCGCCGGCTCAAACCATCCGCTCGGCGCGACATGGGATGGTCTTGGCGTCAACTTCGCGGTCTTTTCGGCGAATGCCGATCGGATCGAATTATGTGTGTTCGACCGCGGTGGCCGGCGTGAAATCGCGCGCTACGACCTGCCTGAATGCACCGATGAAGTGTTTCACGGCTATTTGCCGGACGCATCGCCCGGTTTGATCTACGGCTACCGCGCGCATGGTCCGTATCAGCCTGAGCGCGGGCATCGGTTCAACCCGAACAAGCTGCTGCTCGATCCCTATGCGAAGGCGATGTTCGGCGACATTCAGTGGTCCGACACGTTGTTCGGCTACCGGGTCGGCGCGGCGCGGGCCGATCTGTCATTCGACCGACGCGACAGCGCCCTCGCCATGCCGAAATCGGTCGTGACCGATGACTATTTTGCCTGGGGGGATCATCGTCGACCGCGCCGGAGCTGGGACGAAACAATCATTTATGAGGCGCATCTTCGCGGTCTGACCCGAATTCACCCGGACATCCCGCCCGATCGTCAGGGCACGTTCGCAGGTTTGCGGGACCCGCGCATGCTCGATTATCTGGTTAAACTTGGCATCACCGCCATCGAACTCCTGCCGGTTCAGGCGTTTTTGCAAGACCGCTTCCTGGTCGAGCGAAAACTGACCAACTACTGGGGCTATTCGACGCTCGGTTTCTTCATGCCGCAGCCCGCCTATCTCGCCAATCCCGAGCAGGCCGGCCACGAAATTCGTGCAACGGTTCGGCGGCTGCACGAAGCGGGTATCGAGATCATTATGGACGTCGTTTACAACCATACCTGCGAGGGCAATGAAATGGGCCCGACGCTGAGTTGGCGTGGCCTCGACAATGCCAGCTATTACCGATTGGTTCCTGGTCAGGAGCGGCATTTCATCAACGATACCGGCTGCGGCAACACGCTGAACATCGGTCATCCGCGGGTATTGCAGATGGTGATGGACAGTCTGCGCCACTGGGCCGAAGCCTACCAGATCGATGGTTTCAGGTTCGACCTGGGAACGATTTTAGGCCGTGAGAGCGGCGGCTTCACGCCTGGGTCGGGTTTCTTCGACGCCGTTCGCCAGGATCCCGTTCTGTCGCAACTGAAATTGATTTCAGAGCCGTGGGATCTGGGGCCGGGCGGTTACCAGCTTGGCAATCACCCGCCGGGATTCTCGGAATGGAATGCGGCATTTCGCGATGGTGCGCGGCGTTTCTGGCGGGGCGACCGCTCACAGCGGCCCGAAATCGCCCGCCGCCTGATGGCCTCGCCGGATTTATTCGATCACCGCCGCCGCCGCCCCTGGGCGTCGGTCAATTTCATCACTGCCCATGATGGTTTCACCCTCCACGATCTCGTGACCTATGTGCAGCGGCACAACATCAAAAACGGCGAGAATAATCGCGATGGCAATGACAATAATATTTCATCGAACTGGGGTGTCGAGGGCGAAACCTCGGATCTCGGGATCAATATTATTCGTAATCGGGTAAAACGCGCGATGCTCGCGACTCTCTATGTGTCATATGGCGTGCCGATGCTTCTTGCGGGCGACGAGATCAACCAGACCCAACGCGGCAACAACAACGCCTATTGTCAGGACAACGAAATATCATGGATCGACTGGTCCGGCCTGGAGGATGGCACATCATCACCAATGTTGAATTTCGTCGCCCAGCTTGGCGAAATGCGCCGGCGATACCCGAGTTTGCGCAGCGCGATCTTTCGTCATGGTGTCGAGCTCATCGCGCCGGACGTCAATGATACGGCGTGGTTCGACGAGTTGGGGGTGCCGCTATCGAGTAGCGCGTGGGCGGACCCCAATGCCCAGCTACTCACGCTGCGGCGCGCGTCGCGCGAACCGGGCGGCGGCGACGTCACGATCGTGATGTTCAACGCGTCCGGCGAGGATCGTAATTTCGTCATTCCGACGCCGGTATTCGATTGGGTGATCGAGGTCGATACCGCGAATCCCGTGCATCAGCGCGCGCGTGTCGCCGAACCGTCGGTCCTCGTCGCGGCGCGATCGATCGTGGTGCTTGGCGCGACGATCGAGGAATCTGATCTATGAAAAAACCGGCCGCGTCCCCCCCCGATTTCGGCGCGCGGATACGCGCCGCGGATCGTGTGCAGTTCAACCTCTGGGCGCCGGACAGTTCATCGATCATGGTGGCGATCGATGGCCAGAAGCCGCTGCCAATGATCCCGGCAGAAGGTGGCCGCTTCACGCTTGAGGCCCCAGCCCGGCCAAGTTCGACTTACAATTTTATCACAAATGACGGCCGACGCGTAACCGATCCGGCATCGCGGTTGCAGGCCTCCGACGTGCACGATGCGAGCGTGGTGGTTGGCCCCGATTCCTATTCCTGGCACCATCCCGACTGGCCTGGTCGCCCCTGGCATGAGACCGTCCTCTACGAACTGCATCCCGGTGCGTGCGGCGGCTATGAAGGCATCGAGACCATGCTCCCCAGACTGGCTGATCTGGGCATCACCGCGATCGAATTGATGCCGATCGCGGATTTTCCAGGTCGGCATAACTGGGGTTATGACGGCGTTCTGCCCTACGCTCCCGATCGCGCCTATGGCACGCGCGATGCGCTGAAACATCTGATCGATGCGGCACATGGACGCGGCCTGATGGTTTTCCTTGATGTCGTCTATAATCATTTCGGCCCCGATGGTAATTATTTGGGACTCTACGCATCGAGTTTTTTCCGGGATGACATCAAAACCCCCTGGGGTAGCGCGATTGACTATAAAAAGCCGCAGGTACGATCTTTTTTTATTGAAAATGCGTTGTACTGGCTGAACGAGTTCCGCTTCGATGGCCTGCGCTTCGATGCCGTGCATGCCATCGGGGATAACGATTTCCTGTCAGACATGGCGCGCGAGATCAGAGCCGGCATCGCACCGCATCGCATGGTTCATCTTGTCCTGGAGAATGACGATAATAATGCGCAATTATTGCGAACGTCATCGGCCAGCCCGCTTTATGACGCACAATGGGCCGATGACACGCATCATTGCCTGCACGTCCTGTTGACCCATGAGAAAAGCGGCTATTACGAGGACTATGGCGATGCCGCGACACAATTGGCGCGCTGTCTGTCCAGCGGTTTCGCTTACCAGGGGGAGGTTTCGCAGCATCGTGACGGTGCGCGGCGCGGCACACGCAGCGATGCGCTGCCGCCCTCGGCATTCGTGGCGTTTTTGCAGAATCACGACCAGATCGGCAATCGCGCACTCGGTGAACGCCTGACGGTGCTGGCTGATCATCAGGCGTTGCGCGCGGCGATCCTGTTGTTGTTGTTGTCGCCTCAGATTCCGCTGATTTTCATGGGCGAGGAATATGGTGAAACGTCTCCGTTTCTCTATTTCACCGACCACAATGATGCCGCCCTCGCGGCTGCCGTGCGCGAGGGACGGCGGCAGGAGTTTTCGAAATTCGACGGCTTCCGAACCGAGGACGCGCAGCTTCAGATCCCGGACCCAAACGATCCCGCGACTTTCGCCGCTTCCGTGCCCTCCTTCGCGCAGGCCGATGTCGCACCGGGTTCGGCGTGGTTCGCGTTCTACCGCGCCCACATGCGCCTGCGGCATGATCTGATCATCCCGCGCATCGAAGGGGCGCGGTCCCAGGGCGCGGTCGCGCTGGCGCGCAGCGGTGTCCGCGCGGTCTGGCAAATGGGTGACGGAGCGGTGCTGACGATCGCCGCCAATTTCGGCAACGACCCGCTGCCCTGCGCGGCAGGTCCAGGGGCGATGATCGCGGCGTCACCGGCGGGAGCGGCAGTCCATGGCAGCATCGCCCCCCGCGCTGCGGTCGCCTGGCTCGCATCACCATGAGCGAGGAAGCCCTCTACGACCTGGCCGAACGGGCGGGTCTGTCGCGACGCTGGCACGATGTCTTCGGCACCGCGCATGACGTCACCCCAACCACGCTGCGTGCGCTATTGACGTCACTGGGGCATGACGCGTCCTCGGAAGCGGCGTGCCATGAGGCGATCGCGGTGATCGAGGCCGAGCGTCATCAACCGGCAAATTTGTTGACGGGAACAATCGGCGCCACAATTTCGCTCGCCCACCAGCCCGGTTCGGTGCGGATCATGCTCGATGATGGCACCGCCTACGACAGCTTCGCCGAGGACATCGGCGGCGGTCATGTCACCATTTCGGCGATCACGCGATCCGGCTACCATAAATTGCTCATCGGCGATCAGGTGATCGACCTCGCGATCGCGCCCGCTCGCGCGTTCACCATGCGCGATGCGTTGGACCGCCGCGGCCGCGGCGGGCGCGCCTGGGGGCTTGCGGTCCAGGTCTATGGTCTGGTGCGTGACCATGATGGTGGCATCGGGGATTTTGCGGCTCTGGCGCAATTTGCCGCTGATGCGGGACGGCGCGGCGCCGATGCCGTCGCGATCAGTCCGGTTCACGCGCTCTACGCCAGCGAACCCGGCCACTACGGCCCCTACGGCCCTTCGAGTCGCATCGCGCTCAACCCGGTCTATGCCGCGGTGGACTGCCCGCCCGCGCCCGACACGCCCGATGGCTTGATCGACTGGCGCGAATCAAGCCCGTTGCGCTACGGCGCCTTGCGCAGCGCGTTCGCGCGCGATCAGGACAATCCTGCATTCCTCGCGTATCAGAGCACCGCCCCCGCCGCGATCCATTTACATGCGCTGTTCGAGGCGCTGGTGGCGCATCAACGCGCGATCGGCGCGGGACGGGACTGGCGGCTCTGGTCCGAACCGCTGCGCGACCCGACCAGCGCGGAAGTCGCGCGCCTCGCCGCCGTGAACCGTGACGAACGCAATTTTCACCTCTACGCCCAGTGGCGCGCACGGACCGATCTGGCATGCGCGCAGCGCGCGGCCGTCGATTCCGGCATGGCGGTCGGGTTGATCGCTGATTTGGCGGTCGGCGCCGACCCGGCGGGCAGCGATGCCTGGAGTCGCCCGACCGAGGTTCTGCGCGGCGCCTCGGTGGGCGCGCCGCCGGATGAATTCAACCGGCGCGGGCAGAACTGGGGATTGACCGCGTTCTCACCACGCGGCTTGCGGCAGAGCGGTTTCTCGGCCCTGCGGGATATGCTGGTCTCGGCGCTGGAACCCACCGGCGGCGTCAGGATCGACCACGCCATGGGATTGTCGCGGCTGTGGGTGATCCCCGATGGCGGGGAGGCGAAGGATGGCTGTTATTTGCGCTATCCGTTCGACGATATCCGCCGGCTGGTCATTCTCGAGTCGCAACGTCACAGCGGTGTCGTCATCGCCGAAGATCTCGGCACGGTCCCGCAGGGATTTCGGGAATCGCTCGCCAGCAGCACGATCGCCGGCATGAGCATCCTGTGGTTCGAACGCCAGGGCGATCGGTTCATGCCGCCATCGACCTGGCGCGCCGATACCGTTGCGCTGACAACAACCCATGATCTGCCGACCGTGGCGGGCTGGTGGCGCGGCACCGACATCGCATGGCGCGACCGCCTCGGCATTGCCGGTGAGGATGCCGACAAGCGCGCGCATGACCGACATTGTCTATGGGGTTCCTGCATCGAGTCCGGGGCAGGGCAGGGGGCAATGCCCGATCCCGAGAACGCCGATGCCATCGCGGACGTCGTGGTTAACCACGTCGCCACCGCCTCATCCGATCTGGTCATCCTTCCGGTGGAGGACGCGCTGGCGCTGATCGAACAGCCGAATATCCCCGGCACCATCGATGAACACCCCAATTGGCGCCGCCGCCTCCCCGGCGTGGCGGGATCGATGCTTGATCAACCAGCGGTCGCGGCGAGGCTGTCGGCGCTCGATCAGCGACGCAAACACCCATCATGAAACCGGCGCCGCGCGCCACGCTGCGGCTGCAGTTCCACAAGGGTTTCACCCTCGACGACGGTGCATCCGTCATTCCCTACGCCGCCGCGCTCGGCATCAGTCATATCTATGCATCGCCGGTTCTCAAGGCGAGGCCGGGTTCGACCCATGGCTACGACATCGTCGATCATCATGCGATCAACCCGGAACTCGGCGGTGCGGATGCATTGCAGCGTCTCTCGGACGCCCTGCGCGCCCATGGCATGGGCCTGATCCTTGACATCGTGCCGAACCACATGGGCGTCGGCGGCGGCGATAATCTCTGGTGGATGGACGTGCTCGAATGGGGCCGCGCCAGCCCCTACGCCGAAGCGTTCGACATCGACTGGACCCCGCCCGACCCCGCGTTGCACGGCAAAATCATGGCCCCGTTTCTGGGCTTGTCCTACGGTGCCGCCCTGCGATCGGGCGAACTTCACCTCGCCTGCGATGCATCGGCGGGACGTATCGCGGTGGTGTATCACGAACATGTTTTCCCACTGTCGCCGGCGGGCATGGCCACCGTGCTCAGCGTGGCGCCGCGTCGTTTCGCCGAGGCCATCGCCCATTTCACCGGTGCCGCCGATCTGATCGAGCGGTCGGACGTCGCCCGCCCGCTGGCCGATACCGCGCGAGCCCGCCTGATCACGGCGCTGAAAACCCCGCACGGCCAGGCCGGCCTTGCCACCGCCTTGTCGCGCTTTGATCCCACGACGCCGGAAGGAGCGCATCGGCTGCATGAATTGCTCGAAACGCAGCATTATCGACTGACGTATTGGCGCGCCGCCGCCGATGAAATCAATTGGCGGCGATTTTTCGACATCAACACCCTCGCCGGCCTCCGCGCCGAAATCCCCTGGGTGTTCGATCAAAGCCATCGGTTGATCCTCGATCTTTTCGCCCGTGGCGTGATCGACGGGGTCAGGATCGATCATGTCGATGGTCTGGCCGATCCGCGCGCCTATTGCCGTAAACTGCGCCGCGCGCTCGTCGCCGCCGGCAAGTCCCGCCCGGCGTCCGCGGCGGCGGGCTCCCCCTATATCATCGTCGAGAAAATTCTGGCCCCCCATGAACGTCTGCGCGCCGACTGGTTGACCGACGGCACAACCGGCTATGATTTCATGAACGAGGTCGCGGGCGTGCTGCACGATCCCGATGGAGCCGATGTGCTGGGCGCATTGTGGCATCACCTGACCGGCCGCAGCGCCATGTTCGACCCTGAAGAACGCGAGGCCCGGCGCCAGGTGCTGCGGGATAATCTGACCAGTGAGTGGAACGGCACCGCCGCACTGCTTCACCGGCTTGCCGCGGCCGATCTGATGACTCGCGACATCTCGCTCACCGCGATTCGCCGTGCCCTTGCCGAATTGCTGGTGTATTTCCCGATTTATCGCATCTATGCCGGCGCCGCTGGCAGCACGAGCACCGATGAACAGACGATGGACTGGGCGTTGGCCCGTGCGCGGCGCGGCTTTCGCGTCGCCGATCGCGATCTGCTGCACCAGATCAGCCGCTGGCTGGCCGATCGTCCGCTGGCGCGCGAGCCTCTGGAAACGCGCGGTCTGCATCGGCGCGCCATGGTGCGGTTTCAACAGCTTTCAGCACCCGTCGCCGCGAAATCGGTCGAGGACACCGCGTTTTATCGTTACGGGCGGCTGCTGTCGCGCAACGAGGTCGGCAGCACGCCCGCGCAATTCGCCCTCAGCCCGGCGGCGTTTCATGCCGCACAGGTTCAACGGGCGGCGCTGCTGCCGCATGCGATGCTCGCCACCGCCACGCACGACCACAAGAGGGGCGAGGATACCCGCATGCGCCTCGCCGTGATCTCCGAGATTCCGGATGAATTCCAGGCGGCACTGGCCCGCTGGATGCGACTGAACGCGGGATTGACGCGTGACCTCGATTCCGGCCGCGCCCCCAGCGAGGCCGATGAAATCATGCTCTACCAGACCTTGATCGCCGCCTGGCCGCTGGGCGTCACGGCGGAACACGGCGGCGACTTCCATGGCCGCGTTTGGGGCTGGTGGGAAAAATCGATCCGCGAAGCCAAACTGCGCTCCGAATGGGCAGCCCCCGACGAAGCCTATGAAGACGCCTGCCGCCTCTTCCTCGACGGCGTGTTCGATCCGGCACGCGCGACCGCGACCTTGGGCGAGATCGCCGCCTTCGCCAACCGTATCGGCCCCGCCGGCGCGCTCAACGGGCTGGCGCAGGTGACGCTCAAATACACGGTCCCCGGCGTGCCCGATTTATACCAGGGCGCCGAATTCTGGGATCAGAGCCTGGTCGATCCGGACAATCGCCGTCCGGTCGATTTCACGTCGCGTGAAACCGCGTTGCGAACCGACGCGACGCCCTCGGTGGCGGCCTGGCAGGGCGGCGAGGTGAAGCAATCCATCATCGCCCGCCTCCTGGCCTGCCGAGCCGAGCACCCCGGCCTGTTCGCCGCAGGCGGTTACACCCCGCTCGACTCCAGCGGCGCTCACGCCCGCCATGGTCTGGCCTTCGCGCGCCGTCACAATGGCACCACGCTGATCGTCGCCGTATCCCGTCTCGCCACCGCATTGCTCGGCGACGCCGTGCAACCTCTGGTCCCGCCCGCAATCTGGGCCGATACCAAACTTATCCTGGGTGGTCTCGGCGCGGATCAATGGCATGATCGTCTGACCGGCGAGACCCTGACCACCAATGACGGCACCCTCCCGTTCGCCAGCCTGTTTGCCACTTTGCCGGTCGCGGTTCTGATCGCCTGAAATTCTGAAACGTGCTACCCAATCGCCATGCCGCATGCCGATTTCGTTCATCTTCGCGTCCACTCCGCCTATTCGCTCTCCGAAGGCGCGATCAAGCCCGATAAAATCGCAGCACTCGCCCAGTCGGAGTCGATGCCCGCAGTCGCCATGACCGACACGTCCAATCTGTTCGGCGCGATCGAGTTTTCCAAAGCGTGCATGGATAAGGGTGTGCAACCGATCATCGGCTGCCAGCTCTCGCTCGCCCGCGCGGACCAGCCGCGCCTGCCGCCCGATCCGCTGATCTTGCTGGCGAAGGATGCGGCGGGGTTCGACAATCTTTCAAAACTCTCATCGCGCAGCTTCCTCGATTCGGATGCGATGAACCGCCCGCAGATCGGGCTCGATGCCCTGCGCCAGCACCACGCGGGATTGATCCTGCTCACCGGCGGGCGGTTCGGCCCGTTGGGACGCATGCTGGGCGAGGGGCAGCGTGCCGAGGCGGAATCGCTGCTATCGATCCTCACCGAAACCTTCGGCGACCGCATCGCGATCGAGCTGGAACGCCACGGCCTGCCGGCCGAGCGCGCGATCGAGCCGGGGCTGATCCAGTTGGCGGAGGCGGCGGGTCTGCCGCTGGTCGCGACCAACGAGTGTTTCTTCGCCAAACAGGACATGCACGAAGCGCATGATGCGCTGCTCTGCATCGCGGAGGGGCGATTGCTGTCGGAGGCCGAACGTCGCCGGGTCACCACCGAGCACTGGTTCAAACCGGCCAGCGCGATGCGCGCGTTGTTCGCCGATCTGCCGGATGCCTGCGACAACACCATCCACATCGCGCGCCGCTGCGCCATCGCCGCACCCACCCGCAAGCCGCTGCTGCCGATCTGCCCGAAGGTTCGCCCCGGCAGCACCGAGGCCGAGACGTTGCGCGCGATGGCCCGCGAAGGTCTGGCCGCCCGCCTCGCCGCGATCGATGCCGATGCCGCGAGTGCCGCCCGTTATGCCGAACGGCTCGAATTCGAGCTGAACGTGATCGAGCAGATGGGGTTTCCCGGTTATTTCCTGATCGTGGCCGATTTCATCCAATGGGCGAAGGCGCAGGGCATTCCGGTCGGGCCGGGGCGCGGGTCCGGCGCCGGTTCGCTCGCCGCCTATTGCCTGCTGATCACCGATATCGACCCGATTCCGTTCAATCTGCTGTTCGAGCGTTTCCTCAATCCCGAGCGGGTGTCGATGCCGGATTTCGACATCGATTTCTGTCAGGAACGGCGTGACGAAGTGATCGACTACGTCAAGCGCGAATACGGCTCCGACCGCGTGGCCCAGATCATCACCTTCGGCAAGCTCCAGGCCCGTGCCGCGGTGCGCGATGTCGGGCGCGTGCTCGGCATGCCCTATGGTCAGGTCAACAAGGTCGCGGAAGCCACGCCGAACAACCCCGCCAAGCCGATCCCGCTGGCCGAGGCGATCGAGGCCGAGCCCCGCCTGCGCGAGATGCGCGACACCGACGATGCGATCCGTCGCCTGCTCGAAATCGCCCTCCAGGTCGAGGGTCTGTATCGCCACGCGAGCACCCACGCCGCCGGTGTGGTGATCGGGGATCGTCCGCTCGCCGATCTGGTGCCGCTCTACAAGGACCCGCGCTCGGACACGCTGATCACCCAGTATTCGATGAAATACATCGAGCTGACCGGTCTGGTGAAATTCGACTTTCTGGGCCTGACGACGCTGACGATTCTCGATCGCGCGGTGAAATTCCTCCGCGCGCTGGGCACCGAGATCGATCTGGCGCGCATCCCGCTCGATGATGTGAAAACCTACGAAATGCTCGCGCGCGGTGAGGCGGGCGGGGTATTCACCTTTGAAACCCAAGCGTTCCGCGACGTCCTGAAACAGATGCGCCCCGACCGGTTTGAAGATCTCATCGCGGCCCAGGCATTGGGCCGGCCAGGTCCAATGGCGAACATCCCGGCCTATTGCGCCCGCAAACACGGCGAAGCCTGGGAAGCGCCAGACCCTCTCCTCCAACCCCTGCTCGCCGAAACCTACGGCATCATGGTCTATCAGGAACAGGTGATGCAGATCGCCCAACTCATGGCCGGCTACAGCCTCGGCGCCGCCGATCTGCTGCGCCGCGCGATGGGCAAAAAAATTCGGGCTGAAATGGAAGCCCAACGCAAAATCTTTGTCGATGGCGCCGCGGCCAAAGGCTTCACCGAGGCCAAGGCGATCGAAGTGTTCGACCTGATGGCCAAATTTGCCGATTACGGCTTCAACAAATCCCACGCTGCCGCCTACGCCCTGGTCTCCTACCAGACCGCCTGGCTGCGCGCGAACCATCCGGCCGCGTTCATTGCCGCCTGCATGAGCCTGTCGCACACCAATCACGAAAAACTCGCCGCACTAAAGCAGGATGCGGTGCGGCTCGGGATTCCGATGCTGCCGCCCGATATCAATAAATCCGCCGCCGATTTCACCGTCGAACGTCAGCCGGATGGCGCGCTGGGCATCCGCTACGCCCTCGCCGCGATCAAGCGCGTCGGCGAAGGCGCGATGAACGATGTCGCCCGCATCCGCGCCGATCGCCCGTTCGCCGATCTGGCGGATTTCGCCACACGGGTCGAACCGAAATCGCTCAACAAGGCGCAGATCGAACAACTCGCCAAAGCCGGCGCGTTCGACCGGCTGGAGCCCAACCGCGCGCGCGTGATGGCCGGGGCCGAAACCCTGATCCGCCGCGCCCAGGCGGAGGCGGAAAACCGGGCATCGGGCCAGATCAGCATGTTTGCCACGGCGTCCACCCCCGAACCGCTGCAATTGCCCGAAACCCCGGCGTGGCCGGAGTTCGAGCGCCTCGGCCACGAGGCCGACGCGATCGGCTTTCACCTCACCGCCCATCCGCTCGATTCCTACGCCAATGTCCTCAAACGTCTCGGCGTGATCGCGTCGAACCGGATCGAGGCCACCGGCCGCGCCGGCATCACCCGCGCCAAACTCGCGGGGGCGGTGGTCGGGCGCAAGGAACGCATCACGCGCAGCGGCACCCGCATGGCGTGGGTCACATTGTCGGACCAGGCCGGCGGTTTCGAGGTGACGTTCTTTTCCGAGATTCTCGCCACATCGCGCGATCTGCTGGTCGAGGGCACCATGCTCCTCGTTACGGTCGAATTGCGGATGGACGGTGAAAGCCTGCGCATCACCGCGCTCGATGCCGAACCGCTCGACCGTGCCGCCGCCAATGCCGGTTCGGGTCTGCGCATCGTGATCGAACGGATCGAGGCGCTTGAAGCGCTGCGATCCCTGCTCGATCGCGAGGGCCGCGGCAAGGGCCGTGTCCTGGTCTCGCCCCGCGTCCAAAGCAACGCCAGACTCGACATCTCGCTGCCCGGTGGTTTCAACGTGTCGCCGCGCCTCGCCCAGGCGGTAAAGATGATCCAGGGCGTGGTCGAGGTGGCCGATCTTTAGAGCGATA